>NZ_JBSRLA010000004.1:0-86089 GCF_055149105.1 Desulfosalsimonas sp.
ATTACCTGGTCACTCTCATGAATCTTTCACTGCAGCTGATCATGGTCTCCGGGGTGGCCCCGGCGGATTCCTGGAATGTGCTAAAGCCCCTTGTGACCGGCACTTTGGGCAACATTGAAAAAAACGGCATTCCCAGGGCACTGACCGGCCCCATTGCCCGGGGCGATGTGGAAACCGTGGAAGGGCATCTGGCCGCGATCGGACAAAAAGCGCCTACACGGCTGGAGCTTTACCGGGTGCTGGGCCGGCACACCATTGAAATCGCCCTTGCCGGCGGGGGGTTGTCAGAACAAGCCGCAGAACATTTAAAAGAAATACTTGCTCCCGCCGGCAGTACGGACTGAACCGCTTCCTGTGTTGTCCTTTGAGTGGGGCCGCTATATCCGGTAAGGGATAAGGCCCCGGTCCCCCAGCTGCCGGTTTGCCTCCTCGATGAGATCCTGGCTGGAAATCACTGCCACTGCAGCATCAGCCCCGGAGGTGCTGAAATACTTGTCTGCGGCATTTCTGACCTGCTCCAGGTCCACCTCGAGCACCCCCTGCTTGAAATTTCTGCGCAGCTCGTCTGACAGGCCGATGAGCCTTCGGTAAAAAGCCTTGAATGCTGCCGGACCCGGGGGGTCGGGCCGGTCCAGATCGGCACAGACCTGCAGCACAGCCTCCTCGATGTTTTCCCTGTCATAATCGCCTGAAGTGATAAAGTCCGCGGCTGCGTCATAGACCTGCAGGGTCCGGACAATGTGCGGATCCCGGTAGGAGCCGAAGTAAAACTGCCCGTTTTCCATCTGGTAAAGGCTAAAGCCGCCGTAGGCCCCGCCTTTTTCACGAATCTCCCGGTGCAGGAACATGGACTTGAGCAGTTTGCTGATCACCGCCAGCACCGGCGCGTCCGGGTGATCCATGGGCCGGGTTTCAATCACCTTGGCCACAAAGGACACGGCCGTGGCCGTGGCCCAGCCCTCCCTGGGGATTTCCGGATCTGCGGTAAAATCCGGGGGCTCAAATCCGCATCCGGCTGCCGGGGGCATTTTTTGGCAGATGTCTTTTGCCATTGGAAGTGCGGTTTCAAGGTCTGCGGGCTCACCGATTAAGGCCGTGCGCACGTTGTTTTCATGAAAAACCGTTCTGGCAATCCGCTCCAGGTTGGCGGCCAGGGTCTTTAACTTTTCCGTGTCCAGATCGGCTGTGAGGTTTTTGATGGTTCTGATCTGATGGATCCCGTGCCAGGTTTCATTTAAGGCGCTGGCTGTGGAATAATTTCTTGCGGCAAGGGACATGGCCAGCCGGTGGCCGTTATGCACCACGCTGGACTCCATTTCCGCGCGAACTTCCAGAAGCAGGTCCCGGAGCCGGTCTGTGTCAGAAAAAGCATATCGGCTCACCATGTCGCCGATCAGGTCAAACATACTGGAAATGTTTCTTGACAGGCACTTGGCCGAAAAATTGAGCACAGGCAGGCAGGCCGCACTGCTTTGGGAAAACATGCGCGAAGCGCTCACGGAAAAACCTATCCCGCCGGTGTATTGGTCAATTCTGCGTGCCAGTTCCACATAGTCGTAGTCCGCCGTGCCGGTCTGGGTCATGGCGTGGCAGAAAAGCGGCAGCAGGTCAATCAAATCCGGATCCAGATTCTGGATGCCGAATACGGATTTGCAGTACAGTATCCCGGAACTGGGCTGCTCATAGAGCTCCACCGGGGGTTTTTCAACCACCCCGGAGGGATGCACGACCCGGATATCCGGGGCAATATCGGTTTTGGAAAGCCTGGGCAGACATGACAGATCCTCCTGGCTTTCCTGGAGCTGTGCCAGTTTTTGCGCATCCTGTTGGATCTTTTCGCGGTCGTCTTCTGTGAGGTCTTTTTCAATGGCAGCCAGGTGTTGTTCTTCCCGGGCCCGCCTTTTTTCATAAAGCTCCGGGTCCGGTTCCAGGGTCATGCGTACCCGGTGGGGATTGTTGATGAAATATTTCCGGATCCGGTTTTCCAGAAGATCTGTGGTCTCCAGTTCCTGGAAAAACCGTCTGACCAGGCTGTCAAACTGGAGCGCCACATCCGGTTGTCCCTGGTGGAGCCAGTCGCCGCAGAAGCGCAAAAGCAGTTTGAGCCCGTAGGGAAACGGGGTATTGGTGACCTCTTTTCGGTGAAATTCGATCTGATGAATGGCCGATTCCACAAGGCGCCGCTCGATTCCGTTTTCAGCCAGATCAGAGAGTACCTCAAAGATGATTGTTTCGATTTTTTCCGCATCTTCGGCATTGACGTCCTTGAGTCCGCAGGCAAACAGGGTGTCCTTGTTGTCGGCATCCAGGCCGCTGCCGTCGCTTAATGTCGATCCCAGCTGGGAATCCATGAGCGCCTTTCGAAGGGGCGCGCCCGGATTACCAAGCAGCACCTGTTCGAGCACCGAAAGCACCAGCACCTCGTAAGCCTCCCGGATGTCTGCGGTCAGCCAGGCCACACATGCCTGGGCCTTTTTGTCCGTGGTTTCCTCCGGGTCCATTGGGTAGTAATACACGGCGGTTTTGGGCTCGCTCCACCGGGGCTGGGACGGCACCGCTGTTGCCGGGTCAATGGGGGAGAACTGACAAAGCACGGTGTCTTCGATAAATTCCAGGTGCCGGGCCAGGGGCAGATTGCCGTAGGTGTAAAAATAGGCGTTGCTCGGATGATAATGCCGGGCGTGAAACGCCTTTAACTGCTCATGGGTGAGCAGGGGGATCTGTTCCGGATCACCGCCGGAATTGTTGCTGTAAGTGGTATCCGGGTACAGGGCGTTTAAAAGGGACCGGCCCATTACCTGGTCGGGAGAGGACATGGCCCCTTTCATCTCGTTGAAAACCACACCCTTGTAAACCAGGTGCTGCCCGCCGTCTGCCGGATCGGTTTCAAATTCAAGCCGGTGGCCTTCCTGCTTGAAGCTCAGTTCGTCAATGCGCGGAAAAAAGGCGGCATCCAGGTAGACGGACATGAGATTGTAGAAGTCTTTTTCATTCTGGGTGGCAAAGGGGTACATGGTCCAGTCCGAAGCGGTCAGCGCGTTCATGAAGGTGCTTAAGCTTCGTTTCATCATGGAGAAAAACGGATCGCGCACCGGATAATTGCGTGAGCCGCACAGCACCGTGTGCTCCAGGATGTGGGCCACGCCCGTGGAATCGGCGGGCACGGTTTTAAACACCACGGAAAAGGCGTTTTCAGGGTCATCCCGGCTGATATGGATGTGGGCCGCCCCCGTGGGCAGGTGCTTGAGTTCGTAGTAAAATCCGTTTATCTCGGGCAGTTCCATCATCTTTTCAATGCGAAAGCCGCCCTTTTGATCTCCGGGCTTCAGGCCCGGGTTGCGGGGATCTTCTGTATCTTCCATGGATATATTTCTCCGGTTGATTTTATTTACCTCTTAATCACTTCAAACTTGGCACTGCCTTTAAAAAAGACTTTTACGGCGCCATCTGAAGTCAGACTTTTTACGGTGCCATCAACTGTTCAGGCACGAAAAAACCGATAGCATATCTGCGGCGCCGGCGTAAAGATACTCTGTGCAGATATTCTATCGGTTAAGGGGATGCCGGGAGGAAACTGACCGGATCCGGGCAGGCAGACGGTTATGAGGCCACATAAATCCCGCGGCGCTTGCGCTTGATTTTGCCCTGCTTGCCCAGCCGGTAAATGATGTTTCGGAGTTTTTTTTCGTCAAAACCCGTTCTGGACTTGATATCGGCCAGACGGGCGCCGTCGGGCATATCGCTGATGACATTGAGCACCTGGTCGGATGCGGTCTTGCCGCTGCTGCGCCGGGTCTTGGGGCTTTGGGGGCCGGCGAGTTTGCGAACAGTTTTTTCGAGTTCCTCGATTTTTGCGGTCAGCCGGTTGATCTCGGTTTTTGTGGCGATGTTGTATTGCCTGAGAAAGAATTTGATCATGGCATCAAAACTGGGATTGCGTTTTTTTTGTGTCATTGATCGCTCCTTGTTTTTCTTCAATTGCGATTTGTTTGAAATAATTTTGATTGTTTGACTTTCTTCTGCATAGACAATTCAGTTATATAAGTCAAGTGTTTAAACAGGTTACCGGCAAATGACTTGTCTTTTCCCCAGATTCCTGAAAAACGTTGCCTGCCGGGTCAGTATTTGCGGATCACCGCATAAGTGGCCATGGCCCTGGCCACAAGGTTTTCTTCCCCATCGGTGACTGTCACCTCGCCCAGGGCGGTGTTGCGCCCGTTATGGAGAATCACGGCTTCAGCATAAATGCATCCCGAGGAAAAAGGCCTGATGTAATTGATTTTCATTTCAATGGTGCTGATGGATGCATCTTTGCGGGCAATGCCGGTAAGGGCGGTTCCCACAGCGGCATCGGCAAGGGAAAAAATCGCACCCCCATGGGCGATGCCGCCTGCATTGCCCAGTTTTTCGGAAAACGGCAGCCTGAGCCGGGCCCATCCTTTTTTCATGTCTGTCAGTTCCATCCCCAGCAGATTCCAGAATGGCACCTGTTTTTGAAGCCGTTCAAACACGGCTTGCCGAAATTCCGGATCCAGTTCTTCAAACCGGGCCATGGACGGCTTTCCTTTTCTTTTGGTTAAAAAACAAGGCATGTCAGATGCCGAAGATGATTGCGCCACTTGAAATTTACTGATATATTCAAGAAAAACCTTATGTTTTTTATTGTCAGGGCAGGCGCTTCAGGTCAACGTTTTTTATCAGAAAATGATTTCAGGGAACTTTACACTTTTCGGATTTTCGGGGAAATCAGTATGCAGGGCTTTTTTAATTCTTTGAGGCTGCCGTGCCCGGTGTGTACCCACTCCACGCTGCGGTTGACCGGTACCTGAGATCAGATTTTTTTCCGCTGCAGGGGCTGCGGCGTCAAGATTGCCCTACAGGACATTGTTGAATCCATTGACGAGGAGGTTGAGCGGATTCTGGCCAATATGCCCTGCGACCGGTTTTAGCCGGGTTGCAGGATAAAGCGGGGAGAGTTTTGTGGCAAGGGGGTATTTCCGGATACTGGTGTTTGCCTGCACGCTTATGGTGGGGGTGCAGTTTCCGGCGGTGATGGATCAGTACCGGAAACGGGTGGATGCCCATTTCCGCGAAATCAGCATAAACCTCAGCGGGTTTCAGCAGACAGCAGACCAGTATTTTGACGGCAGTCTCGAAGCGTTGATCTCCCATTACAAAAAAAGCTCGGATCCGGTTTTTGCCCGGGATGCCCAAAGCGTGGAACAGCTCCACCGGCGCTGGCAAATGCTTTCCGCCCAGCAGACGGCCATGTCCGGGCCGTGGTACCGCGCGGGTATTCACCTGCTGTTTTTTCACAATGATGAGATTTTGGCCGAAACATTTGACCAGTATTCCTACACCGTCCCGTTGAGTCCGCGTGCCATTGCATGGGGACTGGGCGCGGCATTTTTTGTTTCCCTGCTGCTGGAACTCATTGTGATCGGGATTTTCAAAGGGTTTTGCCTTGCGGTAAAACCAAGGCGGTCCGGAGCGATCTGCATTTGAATGTTTCCGGTGGATTGACCGGTCATTGTTCATCAAAGGGAATTTTTGTGCGCAGCTGCTTTTTGCGGCCTTGGTGTTTTTTGTTCTCCAGGCGGCGTTTTTTTGCGCGTCGCGGAATTCGGGTTTTTTTGCGCTCCGGCGCTTCTTCCAGGGCCTCGGCGATAAGCTGTGCAAAGCGTTCAATGGTCTGTTCCCGGTTGGCTGTCTGGCTGCGGTGACGCTGGGCCGAGATGTGGAGCAGGCCGTTTTTATTGATGCGCGTGGGCAAGCGCTGTTGGATGCGTTCTTTTTGTTCCGGATCCAGGCTGGGGGAACCGGCCACATCAAACCACAGGGTGATTCTGGAGCTTGTTTTGTTGACATGCTGCCCCCCGGGCCCGCCGCTTCCGGAGGCGGTAAACCAGAGTTCATTTTCCGGGATCGCAAGTTCTTCTGTGACGGTGATCATTCGGCTCTGCCTGTTTATCTGTGTTCGGGTTTTGAATAGTGGCGGAAAAACGTATCATTATCCTTTAAAAATACCATACAGTCTGTTTATTTCAAGGTGGAACAGCGGCATAAATTCGAACGGATTTGCTCTTTGGCTTCCGGTATTTTGTGTTATGCCCGGCCTTGGACCTGATAATAATATCTTTTTTAAGAGGGAGCGCAGTTATGATAACTCTGCTGGCAAAGCTGCTGAAAGTCTTAAATGCCGAGGCCGACCCCGGCCAGATCAGTGCGGCTTTGTGTCTGGCCATGTTTTTTGCCTTCATGCCCTTGATGACCCTGCAGCATCTGGTTTTGGTTTTTTTGGTGCTGGTTTTGCGGGTCAATATCACCGGGTTTATTCTGGGGTGGATGGTTTTTTCAGCAGTGGCTTTTATCATTGATCCCCTGCTGCATGGTGTCGGCATGGCGGTTTTGTCAGCCGGGGCCCTGGAGGGTTTCTGGAGCACGCTTTATGATTCGGGTTTCTGGCGCTTGACCGGGTTTAACAATACCATTGTCATGGGCGGGTTTGTGACCGCCCTGGTGCTGGCCGTTCCCCTGTATTTCCTGTTTAACTTTCTGATCCGCCGCTACAGGCAGCATTTTCTGGCCTGGATTCAAAAGACCCGCCTGGCCCAAATGGTCAAGGGATCGCGGATCTATGCAGCCTATCAAACCGTTTCCGGATGGAGGAGTTCCGTATGAGTCGTTTTATCCGATGGCCCGGACTGGCCGCATTTTTTGTTATTGTGGCGCTGGGGGCTGCTGTCTGGCTGGTTATGGTGGACTTTGCGGTCCGGCACATGATCGAGAAAACAGGGACCAAAGCCGTGGGTGCCCGGGTTGAGGTGGCGGATGCCGATTTGAGCCTTTTTCCCCTGGGCCTGGAAATTTCCGGCCTGCAGGTGACCAATCCGAATTCGCCCATGCGCAATGCTGTTGTGGCCGAAAAGATCCGTATGAACTTTCATACCGGCGAGATCATCAAGGGCAACAAGGTGGTGGAGGATTTGTCCGCCACGGGCGTGGGTTTTGACAAGCCCAGAAAAACTTCCGGCGCCATTGCCAAAAAGGAGAAACCTTCCGAAGAACCAGAAACTTCAGTGGCGGAAAAGATGCGCGAAAAGCTCGGTCGCCTGCCTTCTGCCACTGCAGACAGTGCCAGACAGATCATTGAAAACGAGCAGCTCGAAACGCTGAAACAGGCCGAAACCCTGCAGCAGGAAATTGCCGATGCCAGGGACCGTTTTTCCCAAAGGCTGGAAAACCTGCCGGACAAGGAGACTTTTGCCGACTACAAAAAACGCATCAATGATCTCAAGGGCGGCTCCGGTGAGTCCGGTGGTCTGCTCGGGACCCTGGGCCGGGCAGGGGAGGCCGGCGAGATAAGAAAAGACATTCAGGCCGATCTCCGGGCCCTGCGCGAAACCCGGCAGGATCTGGCCGCCACCCGGGAGAAGCTGCAAACCGGACTTGCGGATTTGCGGGCCGCTCCTGGCCGGGATGCCGCCCGGCTTACGGATAAATACGCCCTTTCCCCAAAGGGCATTGGCAACATGTCAGCCCTGATCTTTGGCCCCAAATATGCCGGGTGGGTGGAAAACGGCCTGAGCTGGTATCTGCGGCTTTCACCGCATGTGTCGGCCATGATGGAAAAATCCCGGGAAACCGAAAAGCGCCAGAGGGGAGTAGGCATTGATGTCAGATTTGCTTCCAGCCGGCCGGTGCCCGAGTACTGGATCAAAACCGCCCGGGTATCTGCGGATATGGGCGGCATGGATGTTTCCGGACAGATCCGCGATATTGCCTCAGATCCCCGGGTGCTGGGCCGTCCCCTGGTGTTTGATTTTGCCGGTGCCGGGGCTGATAATGCAGGCAGTGTAAAAATCAACGGCCGCCTGGACCGCACCGATCCGGAAAATCCCGCAGACAGGGCGGATTTCCAAATCCGCGAGCATGCACTCAGCAGGCTGCAGTTGCTGGATCAGGACAGTATGTCGGTGGTTTTGAGCAAAGCCCGGCTCGATGCTGTTGACGGCAGCATCCGGATTGCCGGTGCAGAACTGGATGCAGAGATTGCCGCTGATGTCAGTGACGCCAGCTTTGATGTAGACCCCGGGGAAAAAGAGCATTTCCTGGTCCGGGCCCTGGCATCCGCGCTTGGCGATATCCGGTCATTTGATGCATCCGCAACTCTTGGCGGAACCCTGACACAGCCGGAGATCAGCATTGATTCAGGCCTTGGCGATGTTTTAAAAGCCTCCCTGGCCCGGGATCTTGAAAAACACCGGACGCAGATGCAGCAGAAATTAAAGCAGGCCATTTCAGAAAAGACAGGAGGCGCCATTGATGAAACCGAATCGGGTTTTTCCGCACTGGATGCCATTGAGCAGGAACTCAAGAATCGCCTGAACCTGGGAACTTCCATACTGTAAAAACAAGCAGACACTTACAGGGGAGATGATCCGATGCAGTGGTTATGCCCTGGCGCCAGACTTGCTGCGGCTGCTGTCCTGGCGGCGGTCCTGATCTGCGGATGCGCTGCCGGCCGGTGGGGGCGGCTGGAGACCGATACCGGTGTCACGCAGATGTTTGAGAACAATCGCGTTCCAAAGGATTTCCGCTATTATGTCTGCGGCCGGCCCAACATGCCCTATGCCATTGTGGGCCTTGATCCGGCCTACACATTTGACCTGCATCTCTGGCAGGAAGTGATTCCCAACAACAGGGATTTTGCCCACAGGGTGGATTTTATCTGGGAGCCCAGGGTCTGGGACCGGTTTAATTCCGGCCGCGGCGCCCGGATCCTGGATCCAGAGGGAAATCCCATCGGGATCTGGTACTCCATGTATCCAAACGCCGCCATCCGGATAGATGCACAAAAACAGCAGGTGATCGTTTACTGCCCGCACCGTGCAAGCGAAGACAATTTTTAAATCCGATCCCTGAAATTCTAAATCCGGCCGGTTTTCTTTACAACTGCACGGCCACGCCCTGCTTTTGCAGCCAGGTTTTTAACTCCGTGATGTCAATGATGCCGAAATGAAACACCGATGCGGCCAGCAATACGGTTGCTCCGGCTTTGACGGCCTCATGGAAATGCCGCATTTCTCCGGCCCCGCCCGAGGCCACGATTTTTGCTGAAACGGCCTGCTTCATGGCCCGGATCACCGGCAGGTCATACCCGGTACGGGCCCCGTCACCGGCCTTGCTGGTGGGCAGGATCACGGGCACACCGTATCCCTCCACTCGCCTGGCCCATTCAATGGCGTCTGTTCCAGTGGCCGTGCGGCCGCCATCCACATAGACTTCATATCCCGATGCCATGGCCGGGTTTTGATCCACGTCAATGGCCACGGTGACCTTGTCCGCGCCGAAAGTCCGGACCATTTCCGGGATCAATTCGGGTTTGCGAAACGCCGCACTGCTGGTGGAAACCTTGTCTGCCCCGGCATTGAGGATCTGTTCCGCGGATTTTACATCAGAGACCCCGCCGCCCACTGTAAAAGGAACTGTGGTGACTTCGGCAACCCCGCGGACCACGTCGAGCATGGTGGCCCGGCCCTCCACTGTGGCGGTGATATCGAGCAGGGCCAATTCATCTGCCCCGGCCCGGCAGTAGGCACGGGCACACTCCACCGGATCGCCGGCGTCCCGGATATCCACGAAATGAACCCCCTTGACGACCCGCCCGTTTTGCATGTCCAGGCAAGGCATGATGGAAATGGTTTCATCCATTTGTATTTCTCCGTATGTATTGGGTGAGCAAATCAATGTGTTTTCAATTGTCCGGCAAACAGCGGCTGTTTATAGCATAGCCCAATCCCCGGCCGCAAAACAAATCCCAAAGTCTTTATTTCAAAAGCGCCCGGTACTGCTCATGCCCTGAAATGCCAGGATCGAGCTCCTTTAGCAGACCGTCTTCAATGCCGTAGATCAGGCCGCAGACGGCAAGTTCCCGGCCGGATTTCCAGGCGTTTTGCACAATGGTGGTTTCACAGACATTGATGACCTGGGCCCGGACATTGAATTCGCAGAGCCGGTTGACTTTTGCCTTTGGATCGGAAATCGCGTCAATTTCGGCTTTGTGTGTGCGGTACACGTCCCGGATGTGGCCCAGCCAGTTGTCAACCAATCCGTGGTCTTTGTTTTCCAGAGCAGCCTGAACGCCTCCGCATCCATAATGACCGCAAACAATGATATGCCGGATTTCCAGCGCCTCCACAGCGTACTGGATTACTGAAAGGCAGCTGAGGTCCGAATGCACCACCAGGTTGGCAATGTTTCGGTGAACAAAAATTTCTCCGGGCATCATGTCCGTTATACGGCTGGCCGGAACCCGGCTGTCTGAACATCCGATCCACAAGTACCGGGGTTTTTGCTGCCGGCTGAGACGCGTGAAAAAATCCGGGTCCCGGGCGGTGATTGTTTCAGCCCATTTCCGGTTGTTTTCAAACAGGGTGTCAAAAATTTTCATAGGCCGGGCCCTTTATGCGTGAAAATTGGTTATTTGGCAAATTTTTATAACACGTCGGGCACCAAAAGAAAAGAGTGCCGGGCCGGCGCCGCCTTTAACAGAAAAACAGGCCTGCCGGCACCATAAGTCAAAGGCGACAATTGACCCGGCCGGCAATTGTGTTATATTTGAAACTGCCGCCTTTTACCCATACCTGCCGTGTTCTGTTATGACCGGCAGATTGCAATTGATTCAGACAGAGAAAATCCATGACCGGACCGCATCGTTTATTGGCCGCCAGCGGGCTTTTGCCCAAAAAACACATGGGCCAGAATTTTCTGGCGGATCCGTCCACTGCCGAGATGATCGTGCGCCGGGCCCGGCTTGACAACGCGGTTGTGGTGGAAATCGGAGCCGGAGTAGGGGCGCTGACCCTGTTTGCCGCCCGGGCGGCCAGAAGTGTTTATGCCGTGGAAAAGGACCGGGAACTCATTGACATTCTGCGGTCGGTCACGGATCAGGCCGGGGTCGGAAATGTGGATGTCCGCCATGACAATATTTTTGACGTGGACCTGGATGCCATCTTCCGAACAGAGCAGGAACCGCTGGTGGTGATCGGCAATCTGCCCTACAATATTTCCTCTCAGGTGATCATTTCCCTGATATTTCAGCGCAGCATTGTTTCCCGGGCGGTTTTGATGCTCCAGGCGGAAATGGCACAACGTCTGTATGCGGTGCCGGGTACCCGGGAATACGGGCGGCTGTCGGTCATGACCCAGTATTGCGCTGATGTCACCCGCGTGGCCCGGGTCAGGGCCAACCAGTTTTATCCCCGGCCGCGTGTGGATTCCGAGGTGGTTGAGATTGTCTTTCACTCCCCGCGGTTTCCGGCAGAAAACGAGGCCGGGCTGTCTGCGGTGGTAAAGGCGGCTTTCGGCCAGCGGCGCAAAACCCTGAAAAACGCTTTAAGCGGTGGTGGACTCGGGATATCCGGCCCGGGGCTTTTGGCGATTTTGGAGGCCGCAGGCATTGACGGGGCAAGGCGGGCGGAGACGTTGTCCGTGGAGGAATTTGTAGCGCTGTCCAATGCCGTGGGGGCCAATTTATAAAATCGATTTGACCGTTTTTTTCCAGTTTTTTCTTTACACCCCTGGCAATTTGGGCTAATTTTTATTATTTTGAGACGAACTTCGAACTATTTTAAAGGATCGTTGCTGTTTTTGCAGGTTTTCAGCAACGGTTTGAACCAGCCTTTCAATTTATTCAACTTATCCAAGGAGCAAGTAAATCATGGCGAAAATGCAAACCATCGACGGAAACACGGCCGCCGTGCATGTGGCCTATGCCTTAAGCGAGGTGGCGGCGATCTATCCGATCACGCCCTCGACATCAATGGGGGAAACCGCTGATGAATGGGCGGCTGCAGGCAGGAAAAATATTTTCGGCCAGCGCCTGCACGTCCGTGAAATGCAGTCTGAAGCCGGTGCGGCCGGTGCGGTCCACGGTGCCCTGGCAGCCGGATCGCTGACCACGACGTTTACCGCATCCCAGGGGCTGCTTTTGATGATCCCCAATATGTACAAGATTTCCGGGGAACTGCTGCCGGGCGTGTTTCATGTTACAGCCCGGGCTGTGGCCGGCCATGCCCTGTCGATCTTTGGCGATCACAGCGACGTGATGGCCGTGCGTCAGGCCGGGTTTGCCATGCTGGCTTCCGGATCTGTTCAGGAAGTCATGGACATGGCTTTGATATCTCATCTGGCCGCCATTGAGGCCAGCGTACCGGTTCTGCATTTTTTTGACGGGTTCCGCACTTCCAGCGAGATCCAGAAAATCGAGGTCATGGATTACGAGGAAATGGCGGATCTGGTCAACTACGAGGCCATACGCGAATTCCGCGCCCGCTCCATGAACCCGGAACACCCCCACATCCGGGGAACCGCCCAGAATCCGGACATTTTCTTCCAGAACCGGGAGGCCTGCAATCCCTATTACCTGGCCATTCCCACCATTGTCATGGACACCATGGAAAAGGTCAGCCAGGCAACCGGCCGGAGTTATCACCTGTTTGACTATGTGGGCCATCCCGAGGCTGAACGGATTGTGGTGGCCATGGGATCGGGCACCGAGACCCTGGAGGAGGTCACCAATCATTTAAACAATCAGGGAGAACGGGTCGGGCTGCTCAAAGTGCGCCTGTACCGCCCCTTTTCCATCGAGCATTTTCTGGCCGCGCTTCCCGGGTCCGTGGAGCAGATCACGGTGCTCGACCGCACCAAGGAGCCCGGCGCCATCGGCGATCCCCTTTATCTGGACGTGTGCACGGCATTTATGGAATACGGTGAATCCCCGGAAATTCATGCCGGCAGATACGGGCTCGGCTCCAAGGAGTTTACTCCGGGCATGGCCAAGGCGGTGTTTGACAACATGAAGGCCCTGGCGCCCAAGCATCATTTCACCGTGGGCATCAAAGACGATGTGACCTACAGCTCTCTTGCGGTGGAGGAACAGTTTGACACCGCACCCGAGGGCACAATCCAGTGCAAGTTCTGGGGGTTTGGCTCAGACGGCACTGTGGGTGCAAACAAGAGCGCCATCAAGATTATCGGCGATCACACCGACAAGTTTGCCCAGGGCTATTTTGCCTATGACGCCAAGAAATCCGGCGGTGTGACAGTATCCCATCTGCGGTTTGCGCCTCAGCCCATCCAGTCCACCTACCAGGTGCATTCCGCAGATTTTGTGGCCTGTCACAAAGCCAACTACGTGCAGATCTACGACGTGCTCGAAGGCATCAAGCCCGGCGGAACCTTTCTGCTCAACTCCCCCTGGTCAAAGGAGGAAATGGAAGAGCAGCTGCCGGCTTCAATGAAGCGCACCATTGCCGAAAAGAAGCTGAAGTTCTACAACATTGACGCCATTGGCATTGCCGAAAAAGTCGGACTCGGCGGCCGGATCAACATGATTATGCAGACGGCCTTTTTCAAGGTGTCCAGTGTATTGCCTTTTGAGGAGGCCGTGGATTTTCTCAAAAAAGACATCCACAAGACCTACGGCAAAAAGGGCGAAAAGGTCGTGCAGATGAACATTGATGCTGTTGACCAGTCCGTGGCCAATCTGGAGCAGATCGATTATCCCGATTCCTGGAAGGATGCCGGACTGCCTTCGGTTGAGGCCAGCAATGAGCCGGATTTTATCAGAAATGTCATGCGCCCCATGACCATTCAGCAGGGCGACAAACTGCCGGTTTCAGTATTTGAACCCGACGGAATCTTTCCGGTGGGCACAACCAAATACGAAAAACGCGGCGTTGCCATCAATGTGCCGGAATGGATTGCCGAAAACTGCATCCAGTGCAACCAGTGTGCCTTTGTCTGTCCCCATGCCGCCATTCGTCCCGGACTTTTCACCGACGAGGAACTCAAGGACGCCCCTGAGGGATTTGAGACCATTGACGCGGTGGGCAAGGAGGTCAAGGGCTACAAGTTCCGGATCCAGGTTTATCCCCTGGATTGTCAGGGCTGCGGCAACTGCGCCGATATCTGCCCGGCCAAGACCAAGGCTCTCGTCATGAAGCCGATTCACACCCAGAGCACCAAGCAGGTGCCCCTTGAGCAGTATTTTGAGACGCTTCCCGTCCGCGATGATCTCACCAAGCGCAACACCGTCAAGGGCAGCCAGTTCAGCCAGCCCCTGCTGGAGTTCTCGGGCGCATGCGCCGGCTGCGGGGAAACCCCGTATGTGAAGGTGCTGACCCAGATGTTTGGCGAGCGCATGATCATTGCCAATGCCACAGGCTGCAGTTCCATCTGGGGGGCATCGGCTCCTTCGGTGCCTTACTGCACCAACAAGGATGGGTTTGGTCCCACCTGGGGCAACTCCCTGTTTGAGGATGCAGCGGAATTCGGTTATGGCATGGGCCTGGCCGTCAACCAGCGGCGCAAATGGCTGGGCGACATGATCAGCGATGCCCTTGAAGCCGGCATTTCCGAGGAACTCAAGGAAGCCATGCGCGGCTGGCTGGAAAACATGAACAGCGCGGAAGGCTCCCGCAAGTACGGCGATCAAATGAAACAATTGCTTGCCGGCATGGACAGAAGCCCCATGCTGCAATCCATTTATGACTTTGCCGACGTGTTTACCAAAAAATCCATCTGGGCCTTTGGCGGCGACGGCTGGGCCTATGATATCGGCTATGGCGGTCTGGATCATGTGATGGCTTCAGGCGAGAATATCAATATCCTGGTCATGGACACAGAGGTTTATTCCAACACCGGGGGCCAGTCCTCCAAGGGCACGCCCACGGGTGCGGTGGCCAAGTTTGCCGCATCCGGCAAGAAGCTGAGCAAAAAGGACCTGGGCCGCATGGCCATGACCTATGGCTATGTTTATGTTGCTTCGGTGGCCATGGGCGCCAATAAGCAGCAGCTGATGCGTGCCTTTAGGGAAGCCGACGAGTACGACGGTCCTTCGGTGATCATCTGTTATGCACCCTGTATTAACCAGGGCATCCGCGTGGGAATGGGCAAGAGCCAGGAGGAAATGAAGCGGGCTGTGGAAAGCGGTTACTGGCCCTTGTACCGCTTTAATCCGGAGCTGGAAAAAGAGGGCAAAAATCCCTTTGTTCTTGAATCCAAGGCCCCGGATGGCACGCTGCAGGAATTTCTTGGCGGTGAGACCCGGTTTGCTTCCCTGGAAAAAACTTTTCCGGAGGAATCCAAGAAGCTTCGCCAGCAGATTGAACAAGAGGCCAACCGCAAATATGAAATGCTCAGGCTGATTGCGGATCCAAAATCCATCTGTGATGATGCCGAAGGCAGCAAAGAACAAAAGGACGAAGGCAAAAACCAATAAGGCCCTGTATCCTTTAAACATTTCCTAGGAGCACGAAGCATTGCACCGTTTTTTGCAAGACGGTGTAATCTTCGTGCTCTTTGTGCTTTTTTCATCCCGTTTTAAGGCAAAATTTGAATAGGCTATGAATACTTCGCAAACCCAATGCATGCGCTGCGGTACCTGCTGTGAAAAGGGCGGGCCCGCACTTCATGGAGCAGATCTGGAACTGGTGCTGCAAAAGCAGATTGCCCCGGAAAACCTGTTTACCCTCCGCCGGGGGGAATTGGTGCATGACAATATAAACGGCGGCCTGATGGTAACTGACCAGGAAATCATTAAGGTTAAGTCCGTAAACAGGTCGGCGGTGTGCATCTATTATGATCCCGAACAAAAGGCCTGCACCATCTACGATTTTCGCCCCCTGGAATGCCGGGCAATGAACTGCCGGGACACCCAGGCCGCAGAGGCGGTTTATGACGTGGACAGAATCGACCGTACCGCTGTTTTTGGACAGGTTGACTGGATTATGGAGTTAATCCAGTCCCACGAGGAAAAATGCGGGTATGCATACCTGGATGAACTTTGCCGCAGGCGCCAAACCGGCGACAGCAAAAGGGCAGGGCAGGCGATTTTGGAAGCCGTGCGCTACGATGTTGAAATGCGAAACGTGGTTGAAGAAAAAACAGCAATGAGTGCTCAGATGATGGACCTGATTTTCGGCCGCTGCCTGGAGACCACCATTCCTGCCCAGTTCGGCATCAAGCTTCGGTGATCCGGACTTATTCCGTGCTTCCGGCGCTCTGTTTTTCCTGATAAATTTCCGGGCGGCGGTTGGGCAGAAAGTATTTCATGGGATGGTCGCGCACGGCCCGCAGTTGTTGCGCAGACAGGTCGGCCATCAGCATGTATTCATTCGCATCCGCATATGACTTTAGAACTTTTCCCTCCGGCCCGATAAGAACGCACACGGGCGGAAAACTGAGCCCGAATCCGTTGTCTCCGGCTGCATTGACAGCCGCCACATAGACCCCGTTGTCAAAAGCCCGTGCCGGCAGATGGCGCATCCAGGAAGCCAGTTTTTCCCCGGAAGACTTGCCGGGGGAGGCATGGGCGATGATCAGCAGATCTGCGCCGTTGAGCGCCATGTGCGTGGAAAGTTCCGGAAAATGGGCATCATAGCAAAGCTGAACCCCAATGCGCAGGCCGCAGGCTTTAAACAATGGCGGGATTTTGGATGCCGGGGAAAAAAATTCTTTTTCCGGCGGCCCCAGGTGAAGTTTGCGATAAACGCGGCAGCATCCTGAATCCGGCTGTGCCAGCAGGTGTGCGGCATATATCCGGTTGCCGGATCTTTCGGCCATGCCCGCAAGAATCGAAATATTGTGTCTTTCCGCCAGATTTGCCAGGCGGGCTGAACAGGGGCCGTCTATGGATTCGGCCACCGTGTCAATGGGCGGTCGCACATGGTAGCCGGTGATGCTCAGCTCCGGAAAACATACCAGGTGGGCTCCCTGGTTTCCCGCGGCACGAATCCATTGTTCCATACGGCAGAGATTTCCGGCTGTATCGCCGATTACTGACCTGCAGGAGACAAGGGCTATTCGGACATCACGGTCCATGGCATCTTGAAATTACTTGATGTTGAAATGGGCGCGGATTTTATACACCCGGGTGGCCGGCAGGTTAAGGATTTCGGTAATGCCGGTTTTTTCAGAAATTTCCGCAAGATTTTCTTCAATATCTTCCCGCGAAGGCGCGATAAAGGTAAACCAGACATTAAATGCATTATCGCGCAGATAGTTGTGGGTGACCCCGGGGTAACTGTTGACAATGGACGTGAAGTGATCCAGATCCTTTTCCGGCACCCGACATGCGCACAAGGTGCTGACATATCCGAGCTTTTCCGGGGAAAAATTGCCGCCGATACGCCGGATTACATCATTTTGCCGAAGCCGCTGAACCCGGTTGAGGACTTGCTCTTCGCTGAGGCCGAGTTCTTCGGCAATCCGGGCAAAGGGGCGGGCATCAATGGGAAAATCCGATTGAATACGGTTTAGCAGGGTCTTGTCAACAGAGTCCAATGAGGTGTCCATGGCTTAATGAGAATCAGCTGAATGAAAACAAAAGCCCTGCACCGTACGGAGCAGGGCTTTTGAGAAAAAAATGTACCACAAAACATGGAAATGCGTTGTCTTGTGCAGTCCGGGTACGTCTGCGCTTATACGCAACCGGTGGGTTTCGGCAGGCCTGCCATCTTACATGCGCCCTTGCCCGGGCCGGACGGAAACAGCTCGTAGATATGCTTGAGCTTGAAACCGGTCAGCTTGGACAGCACGCGCACCATGGGGGCGATACCGTTTTTCTTGTAATAGTCCTGCAGCACGTTGATGACCTTCCAGTGCTCCTCGTTTAACTCGTCAATGCCTTCCTGCTGCTTGACGTATTTGACCCAAGTCTCGTTCCAGCTTTCGAAGCTGTCAATGAACCCGTCTTCATCTACGTTAAAGCTGTGACCTTCAAATTCAACTGTCGGCATGTAATATCCCTCCTTTAATTGTTTGTATTCTAAAGATTTCTAGCCGGTTCTTCTCTTCATAATATTAGAAAATCAAAAATATATGCGATATTGATCAGGTTGTCAATATGAAAATATAAACACGCTTTTGCCGGGCTCAGGCCGGATTAATATTCCTTGGGCGTCTGGTTTAACTGCCGCAGGGTAAATACCGGGCCGTCCTTGCATACAAACTCCTTGCCGATGTTGCAGCGCCCGCACATGCCAATACCGCATTTCATTCGGTTTTCAAGAGACATGATGATCCGGTCGTCTGTATATCCCAGTTTGTCGAGAACCGGCTGGGTGAATTTGATCATTACAGGCGGCCCGCAGACTATGGCATAGGTATCCTCGGTTCCCGCAGGGGCCTCCTGTTCGGTGATTGTGGGCACAAACCCCGTGTGGTGCTTCCATTCCGGGTCATCTGTGCCGTCTACGGTAATGTGCATGTTCAGGTCATCCCTGGCGGCCCATTGCTCGAGTTCTTCCTTGTAAAGCAGCATTCCAGGGGAGCGGGCGCCGTAAATCACATGGATGTCCTTGAATTTTTTTCGGTTTTCCGGATCCAGCATGTAAATGATGGATGAGCGAAGGGTGGTAAAGGCAAATCCTCCGCCGATGATCACCACGTTTTTGCCCTCCAGCAGGTCCCAGGGATACCAGTTGCCCAGCGGCCCGCGGATGCCCATGATATCGCCTTCCTTCATGGAATGGAGGTGGGATGTGACCTTGCCGGTTTTAAAAACCGTGAATTTCACAAATCCTTTTTCAACCGGAGAGGAGGCAATGCCGATGGGAATTTCGCCAAGGCCGGGAATGCTGAGCTCGGCAAACTGGCCGGCCCGGTAGGCGAATTTTTCCTCGTCCTCGGGATTGAGAAAGACGAACTTAAAGGTTTTTAAACTTTTATCCTCGGTTTCGGTCTTGATTTCATCAATGCGAACCGGGTATGGAATATATGGATTGACCACTTCTACCCCCCTTTGCTAAGACGCCGTTACTTCGCAGGTGCAGGATTCGGGATCATAGCTGTTTAACATGTTGCAGATCCTGCGGATATCGATATTGACCGGGCACAGCTGAACACAGCGGCCGCAGCCGGTGCACTGGATCCCGTTTTCGTATTTGTCCACATAATATTTCAGCTTGTGCATAAATCGCTGGCGAAGCCGGTCCACCTTGGTGCCCCGCGGATTGTGACCGGATGCGTGCATAGTAAAAAGCGGATACATGCACGAGTCCCAGTTACGGATGCGATAGCCCTTTTTTCCGGAAACCTCGTCCTGGACATCAAAGCACCAGCAGGTGGGACAGACAAAGGTGCAGGTGCCGCAGTTGATGCAGGAAAAGGCCTCTTTTTCCCAGATGGCATCTGCGGCCTCGTAGAGATCCAGCAGGGACTGAGAAGCCAGTTTGTCGGTATTCACGCTTGACTGGATGGCTGATTCAGCTTCCTGTTTCTTTTGATCAATCTGCTGATCCGCCTCTTCGCCGGTCTCCTGGCTCCATCCGGCAGCTTCAGCCAGTTTTTCGCCCTTGTCCGTCAGTAGCCGGGCCAGGTAGTGGTCTCCGTTGTCCGCCAAAAGGATATCAAGGTTGCTGTCGCTGTAGGGACCTGAGCCGGCGCTGCTGCAAAAGCAGGTGGGGCATGGCTGGTCACAGGCAAGCCCGACAAAGGTGGTGGACTCATAGGCCCGCAGCCAATAGGGGTCCTTGTATTCTTCCGTGTCAAAATTGCGTCGGACCAGGGAAAAAGAATCCGCGTCACAGGGCCGGATGCCGAGGATGGCTTTTGCCTTATACTCTTTTTCCGGTTCCTTATAAATTTTGTAATCCTCGTCGTTTTCGTTTAAGGAACACTCGAGGATAAGTTCGGACTGTGGATAAATAACGTATTTCGGAGAAACCCGTGTGTTGATATAATCCATATCAGGCTGTTGGCCGGATTCCAGGGACTGGAATGCGTGATAGAACTTTTCCTTGACCGGCCCGATCAGCTCGTAGGCGCTGCGGAGTTTTTCCAGTCCGCTTGCCCATTCGTTTTTGTCAATCTTGATGACTTTCATGATAATCGCCCTTGTCAACGTTTATGATTGGTTGCCCGGCACTTACTTGATGAAATCTTCGGGATCCTCGGGTTTGTAGGTATCCAGGGGCGGCCGCTGCTCAGTATTGAGCCCGGCTTCCCATCCATAGAGTTCCAGACAGTCTTTTTCCAGTTTTTTGGTAAAATCCCGGACATTGATACCCACCGGACAGGAGCGCACGCATGCGCCGCAATCCGTGCAACGGCCTGCGCAGTGATAAGCGCGCAGAAGGTGGAATGTGCGAATGTCGGTGGGATCCACGCTTTTGCCCACCCACTGGGGGTTGGACTCATCCACAAAGCACTGGGGGCAGTAACACAGGGGGCATGCATTGCGGCATGCGTAGCAGCGAATGCAGTCTGAAAGCAGGTCATCAAAATAAGTCCATTTATCGTCCGGGCTCATGGCCTCGATTTCCCGCACCCGGGCATAGGGGTCGGCCTGTTCCCGGGTTTGCTCAGTGACTTCATCGGCCACCAGTTCATCGCAGAGCACCGGGTTTCTGTGCACGCAGATGGAGCAGTTTTCCTGGAGCACCTCTGCTTTGTCCACACTTTTTGAAAATCCCTGGCCGGAAATCGTAATGGTGCCCTTGTCTTCATCTTCTTCCACGGAAGCGATATTTCCTTCTGCCATGGCGGCCAGTTTGTGGCGATCCACCATGCCCTGGCAGGGAACCCCGATGATATAGAGCTGATCGCGCTGGATTTTGCCTTCAACGACATGGACAGCAATGTTTCGGGAATTGCAGCCGGTGGCCACAATGCCGATGCGCTCTTTGCGGTCTGTAATATAGTTGGCCAGGTTGAGTCCACAATTGCTGTCCCATACAAAGCTGTCGACTTCGCCTTCGCTGGTGGCAAAAAAGGGCTGATGCATCAGGGGGACAGTGCCCTTTCGATAGCCGATGACAATGTCGACCTTGTCTTCCTTGAGAAGGCGTTTTGCGATCTCTTTGATTTTATCTGTATACGATTTCATTGCTATGCAACCTTCGGTTTGGTTTTAACAAATTTCTTTTCCTTGTTTTCCAGGGATTTGACCGATTCTGTGACCTTGGTGGCCACATCCACGAACTTGGTGGATTCGGCTGAGGAAATCCAGGAAAAATGCAGCCGTTCGGGCTCAACACCCATGTGTTCCAGCAGATTTTTCATGAGGGCGAATTTTCTTCGTGCGTAGTAATTACCTTCCAGGTAATGGCATTCACCCGGATGTCACCCGGATACCCAGACCGCATCAGCGCCCTGGCGCAGGGCGGCCAGAATGAATTTCGGACTCATGCGGCCGGTGCAGGGGATGCGGATTACGCGTATATTGCTCGGATATTCCATCCGGCTGACGCCCGCCAGATCGGCTGCGCCATAGCTGCACCAGTTGCATAGAAAACTTAAGATTTTCGGTTCCTTGTCAGCCATATGCATTGATCTCCTGATTGCGCACCAGCGGCCCGCCGGCCGCCGGAGGGGTTGATATCAACTATATTTATATTGCTTCGTCCATTTCAAAGATCTGGTACATGATCTGATCGGTGTCAAATCCCTTGAGATGAATGGCCCCTGAGCGGCATGATGCCACGCAGAGCCCGCAGCCCTTGCAAAGCGCCGGATTGATTTGCGCCTTGCCGGCAAACCGGCCCTCTTCGGCAAAAGACGGGGCTGAATAGGGACAGACAGCTACGCAAACGCCGCATGCCGCACAATTGACAGGATCCACTTCGGCAATGGTACCGCTGCTGTAAATGTATTGCCGGGACAGCAGTGTGATGGCCCTGGCCACGGCTGCCTTTGCCTGGGCGATGGATTCGTCGATCGGCTTGGGATAATGGGCCATACCGCAGAGAAACACGCCGTCTGTGGCAAATTCCGCCGGGCCCAGCTTGGCGTGGCGCTCAATGAAAAATCCGTCTTCATTCATGGGCACCTTAAAAAAGTTGGCCAGTTCTTCATCCTTGCACGGGATAATGGCCGTTGCCAGGGTCAGCAGGTCCACGTTGAGCTCAACCGGCCGGTTTAAGATGTGGTCAGTGACGGTAATGGCAATGCTGTCATCTTTGACCTCGACAGACGGCTTGTCCTCCAGGGAAAAGCGGATGAAAATCACACCCTGCTGGCGCGCCTGCTTGTAGAGGTATTCCTTTTCTCCGTAGGTGCGGATATCCCGGTACAGGATATAGACGTTCATTTCCGGGTTTCGCTTTTTGAGCTCAATGGCGTTTTCAATGGAATGGGTGCAGCAGACCCGGGAGCAGTACATGCGGCCCGGCTCCCTTGATCCAACGCATTGGATAAAAGCAGCGCTGTTGATTTTTTCAAGGCCCGGATCCTCTTTTTGAAACTTTCTGTCCAGTTCCAGGCTGGTAAGAATCCTTGGATCCTGACCATAGGCGTATTCTGTGGGCTCATAGGGAGAAGCGCCCGTGGCAAGAACAGCGGCCCCGTGTTCGAGTTCCACTTCCTGGTCGTTTTCAAGCATGATGGTTTTGAAATTGCCCACAAAACCATCCACGTTCTGAATCCGGGTATTTAAGTGAAGTTTGATCTTGTCATGGCCCTTGACCTGGGAAATGAGGTTTTCCAGGTTTTCGGCAACCGATTCCCCCTTGGCCGTGTGATAGAGGTTTACCGCCTGGCCTCCGAGATGGTCGGTCTGTTCCACCAGATGGGTTTCAATTCCCTGATCAGCCAGGCTTTTGGCGGCTGCCATGCCGGAAATGCCGCCGCCCACAACCATTGCGGCCGGATTGACCGATAGCTCGGATTCCTTTAACGGCTCCATCCGGGCCACCTTGGCCACGGCCATGCGCACCAGGTCCCGGGCCTTTTCCGTGGCAAGGGCCGGGTTGTTTTTGTGCACCCAGGAATCCTGGTTGCGGATATTGGTCATTTCAAAAAGGTATTTATTGAGCCCGGCATCGGTCAGTGTTTCCTGGAACAGAGGCTCGTGTGTTTTAGGGGTGCAGGCGGCCACCACAATTCGGTTTAGCCCTTTTTCCTCGATAATCGCGGCCATGTTTTCCTGGGTGTCCTGGGAGCAGGAAAACAGGTTGTCATCCACATATTCCACAAAGGGCAGGGTACTGGCGTATTCCACAACCGCCGGGACATCCACAACCCCGGCGATATTGATGCCGCACCGGCAGACAAACACGCCGATTCTGGGCCGTTCCCCGCCCACGTTGCGCTCCGGAACAATTTCTTTTTCTTTGGTCCGCGTATTGCGGGAATCGGACAGGATTTCAGCGGCTGCAGAGGCTGCGGCGCTGGAATCAATGACCGACTGGGGAATGTCCTTGGGTCCCTGGAAGGCGCCGCAGGCAAATATGCCCTCCCTGGAGGTGGCCACCGGGGTGAAGGTATTGGTTTCACAGAAATTGCCGGGAGAAAGTTCGATTCCCAGGTTCCTGGACATTTCCACGAGTTCGGGTGGAATCTGCAGGCCAATGGAAAGCACCACCAGGTCAAATTTGTCAGTCAGGATTTCGCCGTTATCCGAGACATATCGCAGTTCGAGTTCGTCTGAACCGGCAACCGGGTTGATGGTATGCACCCGGCTTCGCACGAAGTTGACCCCGCTGTTGTTTCTGGCGCTTTCATAGAACTTTTCAAAGTCCTTGCCCGGGGTGCGCATGTCCATGTAGAAAATCGAGCAGTCCAGGGCGTCGCCGGCATGTTCCTTGGCGATCACCGCCTCTTTGATGGCATACATGCAGCAAACCGAGGAACAATAGGCATTGTTGCACCGGTTCATGTCCCTGGAGCCGACGCACTGAAGCCAGGCGATTTTTTTGGGTTCCTGGTGGTCGGACAGGCGGATCAGGTGGCCGCCTGTGGGCCCGGATGCCGACAGCATCCGCTCCATTTCCATGGAGGTGATCACGTTGGGGTGATCGTAATTGTAAAAATCCAGGGAGGATGGATCAAACGGCTCAAACCCGGGCGCCAGAATAACAGAGCCTACTTCGAGTTCAACGGTTTCGTCCTCCATGGAATGGTCAATGGCGTTGACCGGACAGATATCCGAGCAGATCTGGCAGCCGCCGGTTTTAAAGTGCATGCACACATCCCGGTCAATGACCGGGGTATTGGGCACAGCCTGGGGATAGGGCACGTAGATGGGTTTGCGACCCCTGAGTCCCACATCATATTCGGATTTGATGATTTGCGGCTTGTTTGCGGTGATCAGCTCATTGATTTTATCCAGGGTGATATGGCCGGTGGGGCACATAAACGCGCAGGCGCCGCATGCCCGGCAGATATCGGTTTGCACGTGAAACGGGGTGTCAACCTTTAAATCCAGGCCTCTGTCAGTAAGGGCAATGGCGTTGTTACCCATTTTTTCGCAAATCCGGGTACACAGCCCGCAAAGAATGCAGGTTTCGTGCTCCTGCTCGAATCTGGGCTTTTCAATGCCGTATTTTTCGGCCAGGTCGCGGATCACCGGCACGTCTGCGCACCTTGCCATGAGCATTTCAACAATGAGCTTGCGCCCTTCATGCACGGTCTCCGTGTCTGTCTGGACCTCCATGCCCTCCCAGATGGGATAGTTGCAGGCTGTAACAAATTTGGTCCTGCGGCCGTCAAAGAGTTCCACAGTACAAAGCCGGCACATGCCTGCGGGCTCAAGAGCTTTGTGGGCGCAGAGCGTGGGGATGTAGACCCCGTGGTTCTCGGCTACCTGGATAATATATTGGCCTTCCTCGCCTTGAACCGTCTGCCCGTTCAGCTTGAAAGTAATCATATCTGGTTAAATCCTTGTCATAAGTTATCGAATGGCAACGGCGTCAAATTTGCAAATGTCGTAGCAAATGCCGCACTTAATGCATTTTTCCTGGTCGATTTCGTGGGGTTCTTTCTTTTCCCCGGAAATGGCCTCCTGCGGACACTTTTTGGCGCACAAGGTGCATCCGTTACAGGCTTCTTCATCGATTTCATAGTGAAACAAGGGCTTGCAGACCCCGGCCGGGCATTTTTTGTCATGAATATGGGCTTCATATTCATCCCGGAAATATAAAATCGTTGTCAGGACAGGGTTGGGGGCGGATGTGCCCAGGCCGCAGAGGGAAAATTTCTGCATCATGGTCCCGAGTTCCTCAAGCAGCTCGATATCGCCCTGTTTTCCGTTTCCTTGGCAAATGCGGGTCAATACCGCCATCATCTGCTTGAGTCCCTCCCGGCAGGGATTGCACTGGCCGCAGGATTCGTCAATGAGAAATTCGATGAAGTAGCGGGCCACGTCCACCATACAGGTGTCCTGATCCATGACGATCATGCCGCCGGAACCCATAATGGAGCCAAGCTTTGTCAGTTCATCAAAATCCACCGGGGTGTCGAGGAACTGTTCCGGAATGCAGCCGCCGGACGGGCCGCCGGTCTGCACGGCCTTGAATTGTTTCTTTTTGGGAATGCCGCCGCCGATGTCAAAAATGATTTCGCGCAGGGTCGTGCCCATGGGTACTTCCACAAGTCCGGTATTGACCACCTTGCCCACAAGGGAGAAAATCTTGGTCCCCTTGCTGTAGTCAGTCCCCATGGAGGCATACCACTGGGCGCCTTTGTCTATGATTAAGGGCACATTGGCCCAGGTTTCCACGTTGTTTAAGTTTGAGGGACTGTCGCGGAAACCCTTCTCGGACGTGTGAATATATTTGGCCCGGGGACGTCCGGGCTTGCCTTCCAGAGATGCCATCAGAGCAGTGGATTCGCCGCATACAAAAGCGCCCCCGCCCTTGCTGATGTGGAGGTCAAAATCAAAGCCGGATCCCAGGATGTCTTCGCCAAGCAGCCCGCATTGCTTTGCATGGTCAATGGCTTTGGCAAGGTTGGCCACGGCCAGGGGATACTCGTGGCGGACATATACGTAGCCTTCATGTGAACCCATGGCAAAGGCGCCGATGAGCATTCCCTCGATGATCAGGTGCGGATTGCCCTCAAGCAGCCCGCGGTCCATGTATGCCCCGGGATCGCCTTCATCTGCATTGCAGATCATGTATTTGGGCCCTTTATGCCTGCTGCAGGAGTCCCACTTGATGGCCGCCGGAAAACCGCCGCCGCCGCGTCCCCGCAGGTTGGCGCTTTTGATTTCTGCGATGATCTCCTTTGGCTTCATTTCAAACAGGGCTTTTGCCAGGCTCTGGTAGCCGCCCACAGCCAGGTAGCTGTCAATGCTGTTGGGATCAATCAGGCGGTTCTTGCCAAAAATTGAGCGGGTCTGCAGCTTGTAAAACGGGACGTCTTCTTCCCTGACAACCCGTTTTTTGGTTGCCGGGTCCTTGAAAAGCAGTTTTTCAGCCGGCTCATTGTTGACCAGGGTTTTTTCAACGATGTCCGGGATATTTTCCAGCTCCACCTTGGGATAGAAAATACCGCCCGGATCAATGACCATGATGGGTCCCTGCTCGCAGTATCCGTGGCACCCGGTCAGCCGGATTTCGTATTTATCGGCAATCCCGTGCTTTTCCATTTCTTCCGTGAGGGTGTCACGGATTTTATCACTGTTGTGGATGATGCATCCGGGCCCGGAGCACAGGGAGATCAGGCCCTTGTCAGGGCTCTGGGCTTTTGCCTGGAGCTCTTGAATATAGGATTCCAGTGCCTCTTTATTTTCAAATTTAACCATGGCTGAGTTCAACCTCCGTGACCAATGCCGTTAAGAGGCATTTTTCTTATAGTCATCAATTATGTTTAACGCACTTGATCGATCCAGGCCGCCGTGCATGTTCTTGTTTACCGTAAAAACCGGTCCGGCGGCACAGCAGCCCAGGCAGCGAACGGTTTCCAGGGTGAACAGGCCGTCCTGGGTTGTCTGTCCGGTATCGATTTGGAGATTGTCCTGCACGGCATCAATGATTTTTTCCGCTCCCCGGACGTGGCAGGCCGTCCCGGTACAGACATTGACGATATATTTACCCCGGGGTTCAAGACTGATGGTCTTATAAAAGGTGGCCACACTGTAGATCAGGCTTTTTGGCACATTGAGCTTTTGGGCCAGTACCGGTATGGTTTCCGGGGGAACAAAGTTATACAGTTCGTTTATGTCTTGCAAAATCATGAGCAGCGATTCTTTGTCGCTGCTGTATTCATCAATGATGTCGTCTATTTTTTCCCAATCGATGTCGTTGTTGTATGCCATGGCAGGGAAATCCTTTTTTGCCGTTTAATGGTAGAGCGGTTGCAGAAACTTTAATTTGCAGCAATGGTCTGGGAAACCGGGCAGTTTTCAACACACGCGCCGCATCCGGTGCACAGATCCATGTTAATGCTCCGGGCCCGCTTTTTGACCTTGACTTTGAAATTTCCGGGTTTGCCTTCAACGGCTTCCAGATCCGCATATGTGATTAGCTCGATATTCAGGTGCCGGCCGACCTCGACCAGTTTGGGCGAGATAATTCACATTGCACAGTCGTTTGTGGGAAAGGTCTTATCGAGTTGGGACATAACCCCTCCGATGGAGGGGCTTTTTTCCAGAAGGTAGACGTAATATCCCGAATCAGCCAGGTCCAGGGCGGTCTGCATTCCCGAGATGCCGCCGCCGACCACCAGTACGGATCCGATTGTTTCTTGTGTCATAATCTTCTCCAGCAAACATAAGGTTTGGATAAGAATCGAAAACAGAAAAATTTTCCGGTATCTTTTAACGATCTCCGAAATAAAATTGCAAATCAAGTCCTTCTGATATCTGTAATTTGAAATCTTGTCAATGAAATTTTGTGCAATGATTCCTGTCAATAACAGCTTTTCAGCCTTGCAGAAAGCCTGTTTCGGCATTTTTTCAAACCCCGGGATTTTGCACATATGCTGATTTCGGTTTTGTTGTTTTTTCAGAAAAACTCAATCAGCAGGGCCTTTTCTCTGTATCACGGAGCCTGTCCGCCGGATCGGCCTGCGGGTACTTGACCTGCTTTGCGTGTTGTTTGAAATTTCAATAAAACCTGTTATGTATAGAGCATCAGCAATGGATTGTCCGTGCTTTTGCTTTCACCTCTATTTCCCAGGGAGATGTAACATGAACGTAGCCATCGTGGGAGGCGGCACTCGTGGTTTATATCTGCTGAATTTTCTGAAAGAAAATTCTTTTCAAATGATTGATCTCAATGTCGTGGCCGTGGCGGATATCAACGAAAATGCCCCGGGGCTGATCCGTGCCGCTGAACGGGGCCTGTATGTCACAGCCGATTACGACACCCTTTTTAAGCGCAACGATATTGACCTGATCATTGAACTCACCGGTGACCTTGAGATTTATAATGATATTCTGCGCAAGAAGAAAAAGCATGTGCACGCCCTGGCCCATACCACGGCGCTGCTGTTCTGGGAAATCGATGACGCCTGCAAAAAGGTCAATGGAGCGGACTTGCTGACCGGCCACAAACAGAATGTCTATGAAGTCCTGATGAACCAGTTCATTCAGGAAGAGGCCATGGTCATTGACAAGGATTACCGGGTCGTGGACATGAATGAGGCCATGATGAAAAAGCTGGGCAGAACCAGCCAGGACGTAATCGGCCGGTTCTGCTATCAGGTGGGCCATCACCTGGATCAGCCCTGCACCGGCAAAAATCATCCCTGTCCCCTGGCAGAGGTGTATAAGAAAAATGAACCCTGCATGACCACCCATGTTCACCTGGATCAGGACAACAACGAAATCTATTATGCCATTTCCTGTTATCCCTTAAACAATGATGAGGAAATCATCGGTGTTATTGAAATCCTGCGTGACATCACCCCGGAGATCAAGGTTCAGAAGGCCCAGATGCAGCAGGAGAAGCTGATGTCCATCGGCCGGCTGTCTGCCGGTATTGCCCATGAAATCAACAATCCGCTGACCACCATCATGACTTCCGCCATGATGCTCCAGGAAGACCTGGATTCGGAGAATGAAATGCATGAAGAACTCCGGATCATTTCCAGCGAAGCCCAGCGGTGCCGGAAAATCGTGCAAAGCCTGCTGGATTTTGCCCGCCAGACCAAGCCCATGCAGAAGCTCCAGGATATCAATGCCATTATCCGGGAAAGCACCTACCTGACCAAAAAACAGGCGGAATTCAATGATATCACTATTGAATCGGATCTGCCCGATGATCTGCCCCGGGTTTATGTGGACAAGGAACAGATCCAGCAACTGCTGATCAACCTGACCCTCAATGCGGTGGAAGCCACCGGGGCCGGGGGACGCATTATGCTTTCCACGGCTTATGACCCGGCAGCAGATACAATTGCCATCCATGTGACAGATACCGGCAAGGGTATTGAAAAACAGGACTTGGAAAAAATATTTGATCCGTTTTTCACCACCCGTGAAATTGGTACCGGCCTGGGGCTTTCCATCGCCCACAGCATTGTGGAGCAGCACGGCGGCAACATCGAGGTTTCCAGCAGACCCGGCAGCGGCACCCGCTTTACCGTTACCCTGCCGGTGAAAGGGGTTTCCGAAGAATGAGCGAGCAAAAAGCGCCCCGGATACTCATTGTTGACGATGAGGTGCACATCTGCCGAAACTGCCAAAAAATTCTGTCAAAGCAGGCATATGAGACCGAGTACGTGCTCGACGGGCGCAGTGCCCTGGAAAAGCTGGCTGAGAAAAGCTATGATGTGGTGATCACGGATGTGAAAATGGGCCGCATCGGGGGCCTGGAGGTGTTAAAGTGGCTTCGGGAGAACCATTCGGAAACCATGGTCATTGTGATCACCGGTTATGCCAGCGTTTCTTCTGCAGTGGAACTGATGAAAACCGGTGCTTTTGACTACCTGCCCAAGCCCTTTACCCCGGATGAACTGCGGCAGGTGGTGGCAGACGCCCTGGAACAGCAAAAGATCGTCCGGCAGAACCGCCGGCTGATGCAGGAACCCTATCCGCACATGCCCAGGCTGTCCCACCAGCTCATCGGCAGCAGCCCCCAGATCCGCAAGGTCATCAGCATGATTCAGAAGGTGGCCGATACCGATGCCACGGTTTTGCTGTCAGGCGAAAGCGGCACTGGAAAGGAGCTTGTGGCACGGGCGATCCATGCCAACAGCGGCCGGCATGACAAGGTTTTTTTCGGGGTGGACTGCGGCACCCTGAGCGGGAGTCTCCTGGAAAGCGAACTTTTCGGATACCGAAAAGGCGCTTTTACTGACGCGCAAAAAGACAAATCCGGCATCTTTGAGCTGGCTGACGGCGGCACTGTGTTTCTTGATGAAATCAGCAACACCACACCCGATATTCAGGGCAAGCTGCTTCGGTTTTTGGATACCCGGGAGTTTCTGCCCCTGGGCGATACCGCCCGGCGCCAAGTGGATGTGCGGCTGATTTTTGCCACCAACCGGGAGTTAAACCAGATGGTGGCGGAAAAATCGTTTCGTGAGGATTTTTATTACCGGATTTTTGTTTACCCCATTTACCTGCCCCCATTGCGGGAGCGCAAAAGCGATATTCTGCCCATTGCCTATCATTTTCTGGCTCAGCTCAACAATCAGCGGGGAAAATCCATTTCCGGATTTGACCCGGAAGCCGCCAGCCGCCTTTTAAACTACCACTGGCCCGGAAATGTCCGGCAGTTGCGAAATGTCATTGAACGTGCGGTGATTTTGTGTGAAACCGATACCATCACCATTCAGGACTTGCCCCATCTCAGTGATATCGATGACATTGAGCGCCTCATGGAATGTGTGCCCGAGACCAATGCGGAACTGATCCGGATCAAAAAGGAAATCCGCCGGAAGGCCGTGGCCAAGGTGGAGAAAAATTTTCTTCTCAATGCCCTGGAGCAAAACGACTGGAACATTTCCGGGGCAGCCCGCCAGACCGGAATGCAGCGGCCCAATTTTCAGAACCTCATGAAGAAATACGGCATCAGGCCTTCTTCCGGATAACTTTTCTCCGGATGTACGGGTTGCTGCTGCCCATTATACACCTGCCTATTTTTTTTATACATCTTGTTTTACCCGCCTTTGCCTGAGCAGCCGGTTGCCTTTGGCACGTTGCTATGGCCCGGCAATAACGCATTTCACCTGTATCGGGCCTTTTTGTTTCCCCTGTTCAGGCCGGGTTTTACGTGTATGCACAACAGCTTCAGTTTTTACTGAAAAATAATTTTGGTTTTAAATTTTTACTTTATAATTCAGTATATTATAATTTGTATGGGTTTTTGGCACGCAACCTGCATTTTTGGAATCAAAAGCTTGAAAACAAATAACACAATAACATTGATTCTTTTATAAACCGCCGGCAAACCGGCGCAAAAGGAGGCTGCCATGACCGAAAAACAAAAAGTCCTTGTGGTGGACGATGAAAAACACATTTGCGACAATGTGAAAAAAATCCTGGCCAAAAACAATTATGAAGTGGAACTGGCCCAGAGTGGTCAGGAGGCCCTGGAGAAGCTGTCCAAAGAACCGTTTGCCCTGATGCTTTCTGACATGGTCATGCCCGGGATGAACGGCCTGGAGCTGTTAAAGCAGGTCAAAACCGAATGGCCCCTGACCAAGGCCCTGATCATGACCGCCTATGGCTCCACGGACACGGCTGTCAAGGCAATCCAGCTCGGGGCCCTGGACTACATCACCAAACCGTTTACCCCGGATGAGCTGCGGGAAACAATCAATCTGGCGGCTTCTGAAAGGCTTGCCGAAGCGCCGACTCCCGAGGAGGTAAAGCAACAGATCAACGTGATCGACCTGGATATGCCTTTTGACCCAGACGAAGTGGCCAAGTATACCGGAGAGGATTACGTCAATACCCTGAGCCGTTCGGACAGGCCGGTGGTGGAAGTCAAAAAGCCGGAAAATTACTGCGAAATGGGACAGATGGTATGCGATATCTTCAAAAAGCTGGGCAAGACCTGCAAGGCCGGCCTGAAAACCCAGGAATGCCCCCAGAAAAAGGGAAAAAAGGCAAAATCCGCCAAAACCGGCAAGGCCCCGTCCGTGAAAAAGCTCGTGGGCATTGACATGCCGTTTAACTATGATGAGGTCGCGGCCCTGACCGGTCCGGAGTATGTCAGCAATTTGCACTCCGGTGAAATCGCCTTTATGCCCTATGAGCAGTTAAAGGCGCAGATGGCTGAAACCACCGGCCGCAAACAGGCCCGGACCGGATCGGAGCAGCCCTTTGACATGGATGAGGTTTCCAAATATACCGGTGAAGAATATACCAAGTCCCTGGGCAGTTCCGATATGCCGGTGGTGGAAGTCAAAAAATCGGAAAATTACTGCGAAATGGGGCAGATGGTATGCGATATCTTCAAAAAGCTGGGCAAGACCTGCAAGGCCGGCATGAAAACCCAGGAATGTCCTCAGAAAAAGGGGAAAAAGGGCAAGGCCGCAAAGAAGTCCGGGGGCCCGGCAACCAAAACCCTGATCGGCGTGGACATGCCCTTTGACTATGAGGAAGTCGCCGCCCTGACCGGAGCTGAATATGCCGCTAACGTGGACCGCAACGGGTATGCCGTGCCGCCTTATGAGGAGCTAAAGGCGCGGGTCCAGGCCATGATGGAAGAAAACAAGGTTCCATCCGATGCCGATGTGATTGCGTTTCCCGCTCAGGCACCGGGGGAAAATGTCCTGGTCATTGATGATGAGCCCTATATTTCCAAAAACGTCAAGAAAATACTGGCAAAAAAAGGCTATGCCGTAAAACAGGCTGTCACCCGGGATGAAGCCCTGGATCAGCTTGAGGCCGGCGCCTATGACCTGGTACTGCTTGACCTGAAAATTCCGGGGGTCAAGGGTCTGGAACTGCTTGAGGCGGTAAGGCAAAAGCAGCCAGGCGCAAAAGTGATCATTATCACAGGCTATGCCAGCATTGAAAGTGCAAAGGAAAGTGCGCGCCTGGGCATTTACGATTACCTGCACAAGCCCTTTACACCCGAGGAACTGCGCAAAACCGCAGAGGCCGCCATCAGCCTGGCTGCCTGATAAACGAATCAAACCATCCCCGGTATCCCGGGTTTATACCGGATACCGGGGTTTTTTGTTTCCGGTGTTATTCCGGCTCTCTCAAAAATTTTCGAACCCGCCTGCATGCCTCTTCCTCGCTGTCAGGCCCCATCCAGAACAAATCCGGGTCCTTTCTGAACCAAACCAGCTGGCGCTTGGCATAACGGCGCGTGTCTTTTTTCATCTGGTTTATGGCCTCGTTCCAGCCCAAACATCCCTGCAGATAGGCTGTCATGTGACGATATCCCAGTGACTGCATGGATTTGAGTTCAGGGCCATAGCCCGTTTCCTGAAGGCTCCGGACTTCCCGGAGCAGGCCGTCTGCCACCATCTGTTCCACCCGCTGGTTGATCTGCGCATAAAGTGTCTGCCGGTCCATGTGCAGACCGATTTTTAAAAAGCAGTACCGGGCATTGGCAAATCCGTGGTCATGCTGGTACTCAGAGATGGGCCGCCCGGTGAGGGCGTGGACTTCAAGGGCCCGGATGATTCGATAGGCGTCATTGGGATGGATCCGTCCGGCGGCTTTGGCGTCACAGGCCGCCAGTCGTTCATGGAGAATATGACTTCCTTTTTGGGCGGCTTCATTGCGCAGTTTTTCCCTGAGCCGGGGCGAAGACGGGGCTGCATCAAACAATCCGTAGAGCAGCGCCTTGATGTACAATCCGGTTCCGCCAATGATCAGGGGCAGCCGGCCCTGTTGCTCCAGGCTTGCAACCGCTTCCCGGGCTTGTCTGGCGTACCGGGCTGCATCATAGGGCTCGTCCGGGTCGGCCACATCAATCATGTAATGGGGGGCCGCAGCCTGCTGCGCTGCATCCGGTTTTGCCGTGCCAATGTCCATGTGCCGGTATATCTGCATGGAATCGGCGCTGACAATGCCGCCGTTAAAACGATTTGCCAGGGTCAGCGACAGCCGGGTTTTTCCAATGCCCGTGGGACCGCAGACCACAACAACCCGGGGTTTGGACATGGACGAACCATTCATGGCGCCGGGGTCGCCGTTTTTTTTCATAATCCGGAGCCGTAATCACTTTCCACATCCACCACACCGATCTTGATGGCATAGCGCACCAGCGTGGCCATATTTTTCATCTCGAGTTTTTCCATGAGATTGGTGCGGTGCTTGGCAACGGTTTTGGGGCTTACAGACAGCATCATTGCAATGTCATTGGTTGTGTAGCCTTCGGCCAGAAAGCGCAGAATCATGTGTTCGCGTTTTGTGAGAAGATCATATCTGCTCGCAAAGGGTTCAGTGGTTTCCCTTTTCAGATAATTGTCAATGATGTCTGCATTGATTTCCGTGCTCAGATAATATTTTTTCTCTGCGGCCGCGCGGATGGCCCCAAGCACTTCCTCATATGGACTGGTTTTCAGTAAATATCCCATAACCCCTGCATGGAGTGCTTCCCGCACATAGGAACGCTTCTGAAACATGGTCAGGATGACAATGCCGGTTTTTTCAGATATTTTTTTGAGTTCCCGGATACTGTTCATGCCGTCAATCCCCGGCATGGAAATATCCATGAGCAGCACGTCGGGTTTGGTCTCCCTGAGACGTTTGAAACAAAGGGTTCCCTCGCCGGCCTCGGCCGAGACCTTGATGTCGGATTCCTTTTCAAGCAGCACTTTTATGCCTTCCCGGACAATCTGCTGATGATCTGCAAGCATGAGTTTGATTTTGGCCATGTTTTCTCTCTTTCTGCTGTTTCCAACCCCCGGGCCGGTATTGCCGGGGGAAACGATGATTTGGTGTTTTTGACGGATCAAATGTCGAGAATACCGATTCGGGCCGCATACCGAACCAGTGTGGCCGTGTTTTTGAGCTGGAGTTTTTCCATGATGTTCATCCGGTGCTTGGCCACGGTCTTGGGGCTTATGGTGAGCATGTCTGCGATTTCATCTGTGGTTTTGCCCTCGGCAATGAGCTTGAATACCTGGCGTTCCCGCTTGGAAAGCTGGTCATATGGCTCTGCCTGCATATTTTTCTGCTTTTTTTTAACAAAAGTATGGATGATTTCAGCGCTGATTTCAGGGCTCAGGTAGTAGGACTGCTGCTGTACGGACCGGATGGCGGTCAGAACTTCCGAATAAGAAGCTGTTTTCAGGACATAGCCACGGGCGCCTGCCTGAAGCGCTTCACGTACAAGGCTCTTGCTGCTTTGGCCTGTCAGGATCAGGATCTGGCAGTCCACCCCGGCTGTCTGAATCATGCGCACGGTATCCGTGCCACCGGAGCGGGCGGTGGCGGTTTCAGCAACAACCACGTCGGGCCGGTGCTTTTTGATCAAATCCAGGCTTTCTGCGGTGTCTGCGGCTTCGGCCACTACTTCCATGTCCGGCTCTTTTGCCAGTAGCGCCTTGAGACCCTGGCGTACCACCAACTGATTGTCAATAAGCATCAGTTTCATTTTCATGGCATTTTCCCTCGTGGTTGATATTTCCAGGTGTTTGCCTGCGGGTTTTTCCGCAGCGGCTTCCAAACCTTTTTCCAATAGTTTGGTTTAAAACGGCAGCGGTTTGTAGTTTGGTTTAAAACGGCAGCGGTTTGCCGGTGCAATAGGCCAGGGCCTGGCAGGTGGCAATCAGCTGCTGGTTTTCATCGGTCACCCGGATATCGTAACCGGCGGTTTTCCGGGTCCGGCTGGTTTCACTGGCCCGGGCAAAAAGACGAATGGGTTCGGCCGGGCTCTGTACGTAGGTAACATTGACATTTAAGGCAACGGCAATTGTGCCTCCTGTCTGGCTGGCGGTTTCAAAGGCTTCGTCAATCAGGGAAAAAATAGCGCCCCCGTGTGCGCGGTTGTAAATATTGGCCATGGTTTCCGGTTCATAGCGCATTTCCACGCATGAACAACCCCTTTCCAGTTCCAGAAGCTTCATGTTCAGCACACGGACCAGCGGCTCACTGGCCACGGCCCTGTAAATGGCATCCCGGATTTCGGAATCAAGGGGGGGTGGGTCAGAATCTGTCTGGTTGTTTTTCAATGCATTGCTCATCCACTTAAACGGTCCCAGGATTGTTTTGCCCGAGCCTCGGCGTCTGTCGTCCGGGGCTGGGAATGGTTTGCTGGCGCCGGGTTTTGGCCCCGTAGCCGGGCAATGCGTTGTTCAATGGGGGGATGCGTGGAAAACAAATGCGTCAGCCCCTGTCGTCCGCCAAGCGGATTGGCGATAAACATGTGCGCTGTGGCGGGTTCTGCCTGCATGGGGATTTTTTTGCTGTATGCACCGAGTTTTTCCAGAGCCGAGGCAAGCCCGTCCGGGTCCCGGGTGATATCTGCGGACGTGGCGTCAGCCATATATTCCCGGGAACGGGATATGGCCATCTGCACCAGCATGGCGGCGACCGGAGCGATAATCGACATTGCAATCAGGCCGAAAAAGCCGCCGCCTTCCCCCTCGTCTCTGGAAAGTCCTCCGAAGATGGCGGCAAATCTTGCGAAATTGGCGATCATCATGATGGCTCCGGCCATGGTGGCGGCAATGGATCCGATGAGGATGTCGCGGTTTTTCACGTGCCCCAGCTCATGGGCAATCACGCCCGCGATTTCCCGGTTGTTCATGTAGCGCAGAAGTCCCTCGGTGACAGCGACCACGGCATGATCCGGATTTCTGCCAGTAGCAAAGGCGTTTGGCGACTGCTGAGGGATAATGTAGACCCGTGGCATGGGTAGCCCGGCCTTTTGGGCCAGCTGTTTGACAATGCCGTAAAGTTCGGGCGCGCTTTGGGAATCGGCTTCACTGGCCTTGTACATTTTTAATACGATTTTATCGGAATGCCAGTAGGAAAAAAAATTCATACCACCGGCAAATATCAGTGCGATGAACATGCCGCCGGTGCCCCCGAGCATTTGCCCGATGAGCATGATAATCACCGTTAAAACCGTCAGCAGCAATACGGTGCGGAAATGATTGCCGATCATGGGGTTGTTCTCCTTTTCATATATGAATTCTCCGGATTAACCAGAGATCTCTTAGTCTACTGTTTGTTGCGGATTTGTCCATTTTCAGTAGCTGATTACCACAAATATAAAACCGGTTTTGCGCAAATCAAGGATAAAATCAGGAAGGATTTAAATTTTCGGATAGCGGTCTTTTTTGTAAAACCGGTATCTGGCCACCAGGTCAAGCCATCGGGCCATGCGGCCGGCGAGTTCAGAGATAGTGGTTTCATTGGCCGCAGGGCTTCCGCAATCCGCTATTTTGTCTGCCATTCGGAATTGCCCGGTTTTTGCGGTTTCCCGGAGGCGGGCGCAGATGATTTCAGCCTGCCGGGTATGGCCCTGTGCCGCGTATAAACGGGCCAGGGTCTGGCTTGCGTATAAGGGGTGATTTTTCATTGATTCTGTTTTTGTTGGTTTTTACCGCCAGCGTCGTCAAAGCGGAACACGATTTCATCCGGCCGGACCATGTTGAGTTCCTCCCGCGCCACCTGCTCGATATATGCCGGGTCGTTTTTCAGCCTGTTGATGCTGCGGTACAGGTCCATGTTTTCTTTTTCAAGCCGGGCGTTTTCCTGCCGGATTTGCTTCAGTTCCTCGCGCATGGCTTTCATGCCCGTCAGGCCGTGATCGCCAAAGATAATGGCCAGCAGGTAAATGCCGAGCAAAAGGGCGGCAGCCCAAAGCCCCCAACGCACAAGACCGGAGTTCTCGGATACGGATTTCAACTGCGTTTCACCATGGAAATCAAACTATATAGGGCGCTGCGATGCAGCAGCCATGCGCAGGCCACGTAGACCAGTATACCGGCAAAAATTGCCGCTGCAAGCTCCACAATCAGCACCCGCGCGGGACCTGCGGCATCAAGGGGCAGAAAAGCCATCCACCCCAGCAGGACAACACCCATTGCACTGGCAATTATCACAGTTTTACCTGTGGAAACAATGATCTTTTTCCAGTGCAGCCCTCCCAGGCGGTAATGGAGCACGCCGGTGAGCAGGATAAAATTGATCATGGAGGCAAGGGATGTGGCCAGCGCCAGCCCGCCGTGGGACAGGGGGCCCATGAGGATCACGCCCAGGCCGATATTGGCGATGATGGAATATGTGGCCATCTTAACCGGCGTCTTGGTGTCCTGGAGGGCGTAAAAGGTGGATACAACGATGCGCACTGCGGAAAAAGCCCATAGTCCGACGCTGTAATGAAACAGGGCAAACCCCGTGGCCTGCAGACTTTCAATCTCAAATGCCCCCCTGTGAAAAAGCAGCCCGACAATGGGTTCGCGCAGAACAATCAGGCCCACCATGGCCGGGATGGTAATAAAAAAAACCATGTTCATGGCATAGGCAAAGGTGTCGGCCAGGGCTGTGAAGTCTTCTGCTGCCGCCTGGCGCGAAAGACTCGGCAGCAGGGCCACGGACATGGAAATGGCGAATATGCCCAGGGGAAACTGCACCACGCGGTCGGCATAGTACAGGTAAGAAACACTGCCCTCGGCCAGCAGGGAGGCCAGAAGGGTGCCGATGAGAATGTTGACCTGGTAAACCGCTGCGCCGAAAACAGCAGGTCCCATGAGCCTGGCGACCCGGGCCAGACCCGGATGGAGAAGCGGGGCTTTTTCCCAGACACGGATGCCTTTTTGCAGCAGAAACGGGAGCTGGAGTGCCAGCTGGAGGCCTCCGCCGATTAACACGCCGATGGCCAGCCCCATAACAGGTTCCTGCATGAGAGGGGCGATAAACAGCACTGCGCCGATCATGGCAAGGTTTAAAAAAACCGGTGCCAGGGCCGGGGCCGCAAAATGGCCAAGCGCATTTAAAATTCCCATGCACAGGGCCACAAGGCAGATACAGACAATGTAGGGAAACATGATCCGGGTGAGGGTGACTGTCAGTTCGAACTTATCGCCGGAAAAACCCGGAGCCACGCCCTTGACGATCCAGGGGGCTGTGAGAATGCCAGCAATGGTTACCATCACAAGAATGGCCGCCAGCAGGCGCATGGCCGATCTGGCCAGCGCAAATGCTTCAGCCCGGCCGGAGTCGGTCAGGTATCGGGTAAAGACCGGCACAAATGCCATGCTCAGGGTGCCTTCGGCAAACAGGCGCCGCAGCAGGTTGGGAATCCGGAAGGCCACGAAAAAAGCGTCTGAAAGTCTGCCTGCCCCGAAAAACCATGCAATGATCATATCCCGGATAAAGCCCAGAATCCGGCTCAGCAGGGTAGCCAGACCGATTACGCCGGCAGCCCGGGTTACTTTTTGTTTTTCATCCATAATGCAGGACTTTTACAATACCCGTACGGCAAGATCAAATGATAAAAGCCAATGCTTTGATTGCGCGTGCTTTCCGAGTTGCCTGAAAAGCAGGCTTTTTTATCGGTTTCAGTGTTCACTGCGGCAAAATATAGCATTTTTAAGTGACGTTAACGAATTCAGACAATTAATAAACACTGTTTATTAACATAAAAAAAGATAAGATTAATGATGATTGTATGTATATTTGAGATTTGGTTTTATTTTCTTGACATGTTTTTTACATTCATATAAATAGCAAGATTATTGAAAATAATTCAAAGAGTTAACCTTACTGAGCCGAATTATTGGCATCCTAACATTTAGTTCTTTTCTTCTAACTGAAGCCTGGACCTGGCATACGATATCTGTAAAAAGTTGCAATAATTGTATAATTTTCACCATGAATTGGGATGGAATATATTGGCCTTCTTTGGAAAAAGTTCTTGGTGTTTTGAACAATCTCCCGGGCTGTCTGAATTTTTCTTTTTTCGCTTGTTGTCATCGAAAAGGCGTTTTTTTGACAGTGATCAATGTTGCCCGCATGCATTTCCCGGATTTCGATTCCATGCGTCATGACAGTGTTGGTTTTTGGGAAACCTCAGAAATATCAACGCATTTTTTTATATTTTCACCTTTACGCTTTTCCAAAAGGTGAACCTTGCGAAGTTTTAAACAGCTGCCAAGCGGGAATAAATGCATTTCAGGAAGAAAATCCCGGATCAGTCAGCGGTGAGAATTTTATTCATGGCCGGCAAGGGTATGGGTTTGTGCAGCGTGTCATTGGCGGGTGGTAACTGCTGTAAACAGCCATGTGGAAAATAATTTTTTCCACCATCAGAAGGGGGAGGCAATGGCCAATTTGCTTGATTTTCATTTTAAAAGAACCAGAGCGGATACAAGCAATGAGATCACTCTTGACAGAGACATGCTCAGGCTTCTTGCGGCATTGGATGAGCGAAAAACATTACGGCAGGTGATGACTGACGCGGATATGACCCCTGCGGCTTTCAAGCAGACGTTTTCAAAACTTTATAACCTCCGTCTGGTTGAAAAAGTGGAGCCGAATATATCTTATTTGAATCCGGCTTTTATTAACGATGTCAAATCAGATTTGGTTGATTTGCTGGGGCCTCTCGGAGAGACCCTGATCGAAGATGCAGCAAGTGACATGGGTTTTTCCTTAAATGGAATTCCAACAACAGGTGCGTGGGATTTTATTGAGCGCGTGGCTGAAATGATTCCGGGCAATAAGGAAAAAACAACCTTCAAAAATAAGATGCATAATAAAATGAAGGGGCTGTAACTGTCTGGAATCCTTGTTCACCAAGCAAGGCGCAATTCATCTTCATTGTCTTTAAAAAAATTGTCAATCAACGCGCCACAGCGTTACATAAGGAGAAGAACATTGCGGAAAAACATTATTTTGTTTTCAGGCATTGCGATTTTCATATTCTTTTCAGGCTTCATCCCGGCCATGGCCGAGGACGATAACCTGACAGGAAGAGACCTTATCGCTAAACAAGCCGCCCTGAGCTGTCGGGATGAGGTCATCCAGGAGATGGAAAAACTCGTGGATTCAAATGTGGTATCATTTGCTGATTTGTTTGATACCTTTTATATACCTATTCCGGACACGGATCCGCCAAAATACCATACTCAATACGATCGCCATACGGACAAGGTCCTGCGTATCATTCTTGATAAGTATCTTGGACAGCAGTCCTGGTTTTTGTATGTTGTGGCTGTGGATAGAAATGGCTATGTGCCTACCCATAACTCGAAATATTCCAAGGCGCTGACAGATGATCCGGATTACAACCTGAAACATAATCGGACAAAGCGTATTGCCAACGACCGCACGGGCCTGGCTGCAGCACGCAATACCGATCCGTATTTGCTTCAGCAATACGAACGGGATACGGGAAACACGATTGCAGATTTGTCTGTCCCGATTTATATCCGGGGCAAACACTGGGGTGCGATTCGTGTGGGCTATGAGAAATAGCGGCACTTTCCGGTAATATCCATGGGTCGTGGATTTATCTTAAGAAAACAAACAGGTTGTCCTTTTGTGACGTTTTTTCCATATGGATGGAGCCAAATATTGTAACCAAAAACAGGGGATCAGATCATGCTTTCATTTATTACCGGAAAAATGAGTGTAAAAATTTCTTTGGTCATCAGTGCGATTATTATCATTGTGTTTTCCGCGGGCACCTATTTTTTGGTAAGCCAGCAAACCAGCAGGCTTGAGGATGAGCTTTTATACCGTGCCAAAATTCAGTCTGTTCTTGGGGCTGAAACAGTGGCCACTATTATAGAGGAAGCAATCGATAATGGCGTTTTTTCCGTTAACGAAGCATTTGACACGGATTACCAAATATTGGGCAATTTTGATCCGCCCAAATACCATACTTCCTATGATTCATACCTGGACCGGGCCATTCTTTCCATACAGGACAAGTTCCTTAAGGATGACAATCTGATTTACGCGGTGGCAGCGGATCAAAATGGATATGTTCCAACCCACAATACCCGCTATCAGCAGCCCATCACCGGTGATCCGGAAAAGGATCGGGTCGGGAACCGAACCAAGAGGATCTTCAACGACCCGGTTGGAATCAAGGCAGCTGAAAACAAAGAAGAGGGATTTCAGCAGATATATCATCGGGACACCGGGGAAGTCGCATGGGATGTTTCGTCGCCCATCACTGTCAAGGGAAAGCATTGGGGCGGGTTTCGTGTCGGGGTTGAACTCAGTTCGATCAGTGCAGCGCAAAAACAGCTGGTGAAAACAATGGGGTTGATCATGATCCTTATTCTTGTTCTATCCTTATTGTTTACATTTCTTTATGTTTCCAAAGCCATGGCACCATTGCGGAAAATGACGGTTGTGGCCGGAAACATTGCCAAAGGAAAGGAATTGGAGAGTGAAATCCCGGTCACGCGAAAAGATGAAATCGGGGACCTCCAGGATGCCCTGAATCGCCTGAGGCTGAGTATTTTAATAGCGCTGAAACGGAAAAAGGGAAAATAAGGCCAGAGCAGAGCCGGTTTTTTGCCGGGAGTTGGTGTTGCCATCCTGTTTTGGCTTGACACAACTTTTTTGAGGGGGTATAGAGACAAATTACGCTATTTTATTTTCAAACAAATCGCAACCAAAGAACAAAAGCCAACGTATAAAAAAGATACAAGGAGATTGGAGCATTGGCAAATCACAAATCCGCGCTGAAGCGAATCAAGCAGAACACCATGCGCCGCATGCGCAATCGAATGGTCAAAACCCAGGTCAAGACCTCGGTTAAAAACGTGCTCACAGCGGCAAAGGGTCAGGGAGATGTCAGCTCAGAGCTTCAAAAAGCCCAGTCTGTCATTGACAAGGCGGCCCGCAAAGGCGTAATTCACAAAAAAACCGCCGCCCGCAGAATTTCAAGGTTAAACCGGCGGGCAAACCGCTCTGTATAAGGGTTTTAACGCTCTTTTTTAAAAATCGTCGGTCATCCGATAATAAATCCGCTGTGCCAGCCGGCCCGAGAGCTTGGCCACAGCGGATTTTTTGTTCTGTTCAGTGCCCATGTTGTCGCCGGCCACCGCGTATTCCTCCGAGGCTGAGATGCCGCTTGCAGACCACAGGGTCTCGCCGCTTGTGCTGACAAGTCTGACATCCACCACTACGGTCACCCGCTCTTCTGAAGTTTCATGAGCTGCGCTGTGGGAGATGCTGCTGCTGCGCGCAGAGCGGATCACCCCGGTAAGAACCGCGTCGGCCCGGTTTTTGTCGCTTATTGTGGCCTTGTCCGTGCGCGTGATCTCGTAGAGGATGTCATTGGTGAACACGGCTTCGATGCCGATCTCACCGGTGCGGTTGGTAAATGTTTCCACTGCGATCCGCCGGACATCCCCGGGGAGGCTGCCGCCGCCGGCCAGTCGGTACCCGCAGCCCGCGGCAAGCATCGCCATGGCGGCGAGAGCCGCCAATACAGAAAACAGCCGCCTTTTGCGTCTGCAGGTGTTCTTTTGGGTATTATACAACGATATTCACCAGCTTGTGTTTGACTGTGATCACCTTTTTTACCGGCTTGTCGGCGATAAAGCGCGCCACGTTTTCATCCTCCAGAGCCCGAACCTTTAATGCCTCGTCATCTGCCTCTGCATCGATTTCAAATTTGGCCCGCAGCTTGCCGTTTACCTGCACAACGATCAGACGGGTGTCTGCGGATAGCGCATCTGTTCGCCAGGCGGGCCAGGATTGATTGGCCAGGCTGCCGGGTTCATATCCAATGGCGGCCCAGAGTTCTTCCGTAAAATGGGGAACCACCGGTGCAAGCAGCAGCAGGGTGGTTTCCATGGCTCCGCGCATTACGGCCGCAGCTGTATCATCTGGGGTTTCCGGGGAGATGCCCCGGGTTTCGGCCTGATACATGGCATTGACCAGTTCCATGACCGCACTGATGGCCGTGTTAAAATGAAACCGGGCTTCGATGTCGTCTGTGACCTTTTTGATGGTCTGATGGGTCTTGATGTAAAGGGGCCGGATGTTTTCATCCAGGTCATCGGGTGCATCGGTGAAAGCCCGGGTTTGTCTGAATCGGACAATCCATGCCGAGGCCAGCCGCCAGATGCGGTTTAAAAAACGGAAACCGCCTTCAACCCCCTGTTCACTCCATTCCAGGTCCCGCTCGGGCGGGGCGGCAAACAGGCAGAACAGCCGGACCGTGTCCGCACCGTAGCGGGCCACCAGTTCATTGGGATCAATGATATTTTTCTTGGATTTTGACATTTTTTCCACCCGTCCCACTTCCACGGGTTGGCCGCATTTTTTGCAGAAAACCGATTCACCGCGCGCCCCGGCTTCCTCGGGATACAAAAAACCGTGTTCCGGGCAGTGCTGGGTTTCCTTGCACACCATTCCCTGGGTGAGCAGGCGGGTGAAAGGTTCCTTGAAATCCACCAGGCCCATGTCCTTTAATACCCGGGTAAAATACCGGGAGTAAAGCAGGTGCATGACCGCATGCTCAACGCCGCCGATGTACTGGTCCACGGGCATCCAGTACGCGACTTCCTTTTTGTCAAACATGGCCGTATCACAGTGCGGGCTGCAGTAGCGTTCAAAATACCACGATGATTCCACAAATGTATCCATGGTGTCGGTTTCGCGTCTGGCTGCGGCCCCGCATTTCGGACAGGTGACGTTGACAAAGGCCTCATGGGAGGCAAGCGGTGAGCCCCCGCCGTCGAGCAGATCAATGTTTTCCGGCAGCACTACCGGAAGATCCGCGTCTTTTACCGGCACGATGCCGCATGTGTCACAATGGATCATGGGCACCGGCGCCCCCCAGTACCGCTGACGGGAAATACCCCAGTCCCGGATGCGGTAAGTGATGCTGCGCTTGCCCAGGCCGTGTTTTTCAAAATAGGCAATCAGGTCTTCATAGGCTTTACGGTTGTGCATGCCGTCAAACGGGCCGGAATTGACCATGGTCCCGTCGCCGGTATAGGCCTGCGTTGCTGCGGTTTCTTCAACGGAGAGGTCCTCCGGTTTGATCACAACGATAATGTCAATGCCGTATTTTTTGGCAAATTCGTAATCCCGCTGGTCATGGGCGGGCACGGACATGACTGCGCCGGTGCCGTATTTCATAAGGGCGAAATTGGCAGTATAAACAGGGATTTGCGTGCCGGTGACCGGGTTGGTGCACCAGGTGCCCAGAAACACGCCTTCTTTTTCCTTTGTTTCCAGCATCCGGTCGGTGCGGCTTTCCGCCGCCATACGGTCGACAAACGCATCCACTGCCTCCTGCTGCCCGGTGCCGCGGGAAAGGGTTCGGACCAGCGGGTGTTCCGGGGCCAGCACCATGTAGGTGGCCCCGTAGATGGTATCGGGCCGGGTGGTAAAAACGTCTATGACCTCATCTGTGCCGCTGACAGGAAAGCGGATTTCCGCGCCGGTGCTTTTGCCGATCCAGTTTTTCTGCATGGTCAGCACTTTTTCCGGCCATCCGGGCAGTTTTTCGCAGTACTCCAGCAGATCATCGGCATAGTCGGTGATCTTGAAAAACCATCCCCAGAGTTTCTTCTGTTTGACGGGCCGTCCGCATCGCCAGCACTCGCCGTTTTCCACCTGTTCATTGGCCAGCACGGTGCTGCAGGTCCCGCACCAGTTGACAAGCGATTCCTTGCGGTACACCATGCCCTTTTCATACATACGGATAAACAGCCACTGCTCCCATTTGTAATATTTCGGATCGCAGGTGGCCAGTTCCCTTTCCCAGTCGTAGCTTAAGCCCAGGCGTTTTAATTGTTTTCGCATGGCTGCGATATTGTCCCAGGTCCACTGGGCCGGGTGGGTTTTATTGGCAATGGCCGCGTTTTCCGCGGGCATTCCGAATGCGTCCCATCCCATGGGATGCAGTACATTATAGCCGCACATCCGCTTGTATCGCGCCACCACGTCGCCGATGGTATAGTTGCGGACATGCCCGATATGAATGCGCCCGGAGGGATAGGGAAACATTTCCAGCAGATAATATTTTTCCCGGGAGGCGTCGGCATCCGCGCAAAAGGCCCGGGTCTTTTCCCAGACCTGCTGCCATTTGGGTTCAATGGTTTGCGGGTCGTATCGTTGATCCATTTTCGGTTGCTGCCCCTTTTTTTGTGATTGTTGATAATTCCCACTTTCATGCCACAGGATAAATGAAATATCAAGCCTGAGGCATCAAAATGCCAGAAATCGTTTGACTTGTCTGCGCCAATTTCCTATTTATCTCCTGAATCGGCCATTATGGACAAGTTGCCGACGAAAAACCGGAAATCTGGAACAATTTAAAAACATTCACATGCACCTCACATCACCATCGGCCTGATGCAGACGCATTGGATGCAAAAAATCAAAGAAGTATTCTGGAAAAAGCCGCATATGACAAGCAAGATTCTCATCAACGCCGTGGACCCGGAGGAATGCCGCATCGCCACGGTTACGGACAACCGGCTGGAAGAGTTTCACATTGAAACCAGCGCCCGGGAAATTACCCAGGGAAACATTTACAAAGCGGTGGTCTCCAGGGTGGAGCCGAGCCTGCAGGCGGTCTTTGTGGACTACGGGGCGGAAAAAAACGGTTTTTTGCAAAAGCAGGAAATTCATCCGGATTATTTCCACGACGACCCGTCGGGCAATCAGTCCCTGAAAAACGTTGTCAAGCGTGGCCAGGAGCTCATCGTTCAGGTGACCAATGATCCCATCATGGAAAAAGGGGCCATGCTCACCACCTATATCTCCCTTCCGGGCCGAAACACCGTGCTGATGCCCGGCACGAAAAACCGCGGGGTTTCGCGCAAGATTACCGATGAGAAGGAGCGCAAGCGGTTAAAGGAGATCACCCAGAACCTGGATTTGCCGGAAGATTACGGGCTTATCGTGCGCACAGCCGGCCAGGGCAGCAACAAGACCATTATTTCCAAGGATGTGCGCTATCTCATGCGGCTGTGGAAAAACATTCAGCAAAAGGCCGTGGAGGAAAAGGCCCCGATGCTTCTCTACAAGGAGCAGACCGTTGCCGTCCGGGCCATCCGGGATTCGTTTACAACCGATGTCAAGGAAATCCTCATCGATGATGACACGGTTTATCAGCAGGTCAGAGAGTTTATCCAGATTGTCTCGCCCCAGCACAAAAAAGTTGTCAAGCGCTATTCCGCTGACAAGCCGATCTTTACCAAGCACCAGCTCGAAGAGCAGATCGCCTCGATTTTTGACAACCGGGTCAAGCTCAAATCCGGCGGTTCCATTGTGATTGAACAAACCGAAGCCCTGGTTTCCATTGATGTCAACTCCGGCAAGGCCACCCAGAAGGCCTCAATCGAGGCCACAGCCCTGCAGACCAACCTTGAGGCCGGCGAAGAGGTGGCCCGTCAATTGCGCCTGCGGGATTTCGGGGGGTTGATTGTCATCGATTTTATTGATATGCGGGACCGCAAGCACAAAGCCCGGGTGGAGCAGACCCTGAAAAACGAACTTAAGCCGGACAAGGCGCGCACCAAGGTGGGCCGGATATCGGCATTCGGCCTTCTGGAAATGTCCCGCCAGCGTATCCGACCGTCGATCCGGTCGCTGAATTTTGAAATCTGCCGGTATTGCCAGGGAAAGGGCGTGATACAGTCGGTGGAATCCCTGGCACTGGGATTTTTACGGCGCCTGCGCCTGGAGACGATTAAAAGCGGGGTTACCACGGTCAAGGGATATCTGCCTTCAGAGGTGGCCACTTATCTGCTCAACCGCAAAAAGCGGGAAATCCTGGATCTGGAGATGCGCCGGAAAATCACCGTCTCCATTGAGACCGACAACAACATGCTGCCCGGCGACAGCAGGATTGAGTGCGAATAGCCGAAAAAAAAATCGTTAAAAACAAGTTGATTTTACTTAACACTTAATCACTTAAAACTTAACACTGCCTGTAAAAAAGACTTTTTACAGGCCCACCAGACATAGAAAACAGTTTAAAAAGGAGGTTGGATTTTGATTGAATTAGCTTACGCCATGGGCCAGACAGGTGAGGGCGCTGCCCAGGGAGGCGGGTTGGCCGCATTTCTGCCCATCATTTTGATGTTTGTGATTTTTTATTTCCTGCTCATCCGGCCCCAGCAGAAAAAGGCAAAGGCCCACCAGGAAATGATCAACAACCTGAAAAAAGGCGACCGTGTGATTACCAGCGGGGGCATTCACGGCTCCATCACTTCCCTGGACGAATCAACGGCAACTGTTGAGATCGCCGACAAGGTCCGCGTCAAGGTAACCCGGGGCAGCATTGCCGCCCTGAGCCAGTCCGCCCAGTCTGAATAATTTTCCGGATATCAATGCCAAAGATCGGATAAAAAGCAACAGGGATGGACACAGAAACGAAAGGGTATTTGTGTTGAAAGGCTATACGTGGCGCGTATTGGTGGTCCTGGGTATCATTCTGGCGGCAGTGGTGTATGTGGTGCCCACATTTAAGCCCGGCATCTGGCCCAACAAGCAGATCAACCTGGGACTGGACCTGCAGGGCGGCATGCACCTGGCCCTGGAGGTGGAAACCCAGAAGGCTGTGGACGGCACCCTGGACCGGATTCAGGGAGAGATGCGCACCCTGCTGCGCAAAGAGCGCATCCGGCACAGCCGTATGGCGGCTTCCGGGGACAACGGGCTTGTCATCGGGCTCATGGACGCCGATGATGTTGAAAAAGTCGAGGATCTCATTGAAAGTGAATTCGAAGAGGTCACGGTCCGTTCCAGCTCCAGTACCCAGGGCGATGTGAATGTGGAAATTGCCATCATGGCCGAGCGGGCCGGGCAGATCCGGGAGCAGGCAGTAGAGCAGGCCCTTGAGACCATACGCAACCGCATCGACCAGTTTGGCGTAAGCGAACCCGATATTCGGGTCCAGGGCGAACGCCGGATTTTAATCCAGCTTCCCGGGGTCAAGGACACGGATCGGGCAAAGGAACTGATCGGCAGAACCGCCCAGCTGGAATTCAAGCTGCTCGATGAGGACAACTCGGTTCAGCGGGCCCTGGAAGGGCAGGTGCCGCCGGGCAGTGAAATTCTTTACCAGAGCGGCGATACGGCCCAGGAGAGCCGCCGGCCCTACCTGGTGAAAAAAGACACGCTGCTGACCGGCGCATACCTGGAGGATGCACGGGTAAAGATCGACCCACAGTATAACGAGCCTTACGTGACCATTGACTTTGACCGCAGGGGGGCGCGGATTTTTGAGCGGATCACGGCGGAAAATGTCAAAAAGCAGCTGGCCATTGTGCTGGATAACAATGTTTATTCAGCCCCGGTGATCCAGGAGAAAATCGGCGGCGGAACCGCCCGCATAACCGGCAATTTCTCCATGCAGGAAGCCCATGACCTGGCCATTGTCCTGCGCGCCGGCGCCCTTCCCGCACCCGTGGAAATTATCGAGGAGCGCACCGTGGGCCCGTCTCTGGGCCATGATTCCATCCGCATGGGCCTGATTTCAATGGCTGTTGGCAGTGTTCTGGTGCTGCTTTTCATGGCGGTTTACTACCAATTGGCCGGAATGATTGCCAACACGGCCCTGGTGGTCAATATACTGCTGATTGCAGCCGGGCTTGCGGCTTTTGGCGCCACATTGACCCTGCCGGGAATTGCCGGTATTATCCTGACCATCGGCATGGCCGTGGATGCAAACGTGATTATTTTCGAGCGCATCCGGGAGGAACAGCGTCTGGGCAAGACGCCGGCTGCTGCAATTGCGGCCGGATTTGACAGGGCCGCTGTGGCTGTGCTTGACGCAAATGTCACAACGCTGATTGCGGCTTTGGTACTTTATCAGTTCGGCACCGGACCCGTGCGGGGCTTTGCTGTGACCCTGAGCCTGGGTGTGCTGGCCAGCCTGTTTACGGCCCTGTTTGCCTGCCGGCTGATATTTGACTATTTCTACAGCGTTCGGCGCATGAAAACTCTCAGCATATAAGGATCTTTGTATGGAAATCATCAAACCCGGGATCAATATTGATTTTATCGGCCGGCGATACCTGGGATACGGCATATCGGCGCTGCTGTTGATCGCAAGCCTGCTCACCCTGGTGATCAATGCCGGGCCCAATTTCGGCATTGATTTTGTGGGCGGCACCATTGTTCAGGTGCAGTTTGACCAGAAAGTGGAGATCGCCGATGTCAAAACCGGGCTGGATCAAATCGGTCTGGGCGGCTCTGCGGTGCAGCGGTTTGGCGCGGCTGAGCATAATGAATTTTTGATCCGGACCAATGATCCTTTGTCCACTGGAGACGATTTTTCGGGAGATATAAGCAAAGCCCTTTCCGCATCCACCAATGCAGATCCTGAAATCCGGCGGGTGGAAATGGTGGGCCCCCAGGTGGGTGAAACCCTGCGGGAAAAGGCCCTGTTTGCCCTTTTTTATGCGCTGCTGTTTATTACCATTTACATTTCCGGCCGCTTTGAAATGAAATGGATGCTCAGCGCAGCCACGGCCGGGGCCCTTATCGGGGCGGTGTATGTGTTTTCCCTTTTTAACGTCAGCATTCCGTTTCTGATCCTTGTGGCCCTGATTGTCAGCCTGGTTTTGTTTTACCAGCTTCACCTGCGCTTTGCCATGGGTGCCACAGTGGCCCTGATTCACGACGTGACCATCACTGTGGGGGTTTTTACCCTGCTGGGCAAGGAGTTTTCCCTGCCCATCGTGGCAGCCCTTTTGACCATCATCGGCTATTCGCTCAATGACACCATTATCGTGTTTGACCGGATCCGTGAAAATTTCCGGCGCTACAACCGCAGCAGCCTGGAGGGCAACATCAACCGCAGCATCAATGAGACCCTGAGCCGGACCATCCTGACTTCCTCCACCACCCTGATGGTTTTGCTTTGCCTGTTTTTTCTGGGCGGAGACATTATCCATGATTTTGCCCTGGCCATGATCATCGGGGTGGTGATCGGCACGTATTCTTCTGTTTTTGTGGCCAGCCCGATGCTGCTGTTTATGCAGGGCGGGGCTTCACCGGTTCAGGGGACGGCGGCACCGGATGCGGCTTAGTCGCCCGGGCAGCGTCGGAATAAGATGTCTGGATACGTATGGAAGGGGGGCAATCAGGATCGTGTTTGTGCATGGATCGCGCTGCGGCAGGCACCGGGCGTCGGGCCGCTGACCTGTAAGCGTCTGGTTGAACGCTTTGGATCCCCGGAAAATGTTTTTTGCGCAGATGAATCCAAGTTGCTGTCGGTAGAGGGAATGAGCGCAAAAATTGCCCGGGCGGTGCTGCAGGGCGGCAACTGGCAGCAGGCGCAGCAGGAGATTGTCCGCTGTCAAAAGCGGGGATACGAAATCATTGCGGTTGATCATCCCCGGTACCCCTGGCGTCTTTCCCGGATCAGTGATCCGCCGCCCTATTTATACGCATTCGGCCGCCCCCTGGATCCGGAACCCGCCATTGCCGTTGTGGGCACGCGCAATCCAACCCGCTACGGCTTTTCTATGGCCCGCCGGCTGAGCGCGGATCTGGCGGACATGGGACTGACCATTGTCAGCGGGATGGCCCGGGGCATTGATACGGCCGCCCATCAGGGCGCCCTGGGTGCCGGGGGAAGCACCGTTGCAGTGCTCGGAAGCGGCCTTTCTGTCATTTACCCGCCCGAAAACCGGAAACTCTATTTTGACATTTCCAAACAAGGCACTATTGTATCCGAACGGCCTGTGGATGATCCGCCAAACAGCTACAATTTCCCGGCCCGCAACCGGATTATTTCCGGGATGTGTCTGGGCACGGTGGTGGTGGAGGCGGCCAAAAAAAGCGGATCGCTGATCACCGCGCGACTGGCTGCAGAGCAGAACAGGGAAGTATTTGCTGTACCCGGAAATATCAATTCCTATAAGAGTTCCGGGGCCCATAACCTGCTCAAACAGGGAGCCAAACTCGTGGAACGGGCCCAGGACGTGATCGAAGAAATCGCACCGCTGCTGCTGTCGGCCAAAAGCAGTGAGAGTGCGGAACAATGCCATCCGGAGAACCAAAGCCAGGTCCCGGACTTGACAGCCGAGCAAGCCCGGGTATACCATGCGCTCGATCCGTATCCGGCCCATATAGATGAACTGGCCAGGGAGCTGTCCATGGATGCCGGCGCATTGCTCTCTGTTTTGTTAAACCTTGAATTAAAGGGCATGGTAACACAGATGCCCGGAAAATATTATTGTATCCGTGGAGTTGAAACGTGAGCAAACCGCTGGTGATTGTTGAATCCCCGACCAAGGTCAAAACCATAAAGAAATATCTTGGTGATCAGTATAACGTGGCCTCCACTGTGGGCCATATCAAGGACCTGCCTGCCAAGGAACTGGGCATTGACGTGGAGCAGGGCTTTAACCCCAAATACGTGACCATACCCGGCAAACAGAAGGTGATCAAGGCCCTGAAAACCGCGGCCGGAGATGCCACCGACATCTACCTGGCCCCTGACCCGGACCGGGAGGGTGAGGCCATTGCCTGGCACGCAGCCGAAGTGCTCAAGAAAAAGGGCAGGCAGTTTCACCGGGTATTGTTCCACGAGCTGACCCAAAACGCGGTAAAACAGGCGCTTTCCAGGCCCGAGGCCTTAAATGAGAACCGCTATAAGGCTCAGCAGACCCGCCGGATTCTGGATCGGCTGGTGGGATATCAGATTTCGCCGATTTTGTGGAAAAAGGTCAAATACGGCTTAAGCGCAGGCCGGGTCCAGTCCGTGGCCGTTCGCATGATATGCGAGCGGGAGCGTGCCATCCAGGCCTTTGAGCCCGAGGAATACTGGTCGATCACCGCCCGCCTGAAAGCCGGCAGTCCTCCGGAGTTTGAAGCCAAACTGGCCAAACACAAGGGCAAAAAGATTTCCATCCCGGATGAAACCACTGCCATGCAGATCCGGGATGCACTGGCAGATGCAGATTTCGTGGTGGACAAGATCACCAAAAAGACAGTCCGCCGCCGGCCGTATCCGCCGTTTACCACCAGCAAGCTCCAGCAGGAGGCCATCCGAAAGCTGCGCTTCTCGGCCAAAAAAGCCATGACAGTGGCCCAGCAGCTCTATGAGGGCGTGGACCTGGGCGGCGAGACAGTCGGCCTGATCACTTATATGAGAACTGACTCCACCCGGATTTCTGCGGAAGCCGCAGGCGAGGCAAGGGATCTGATTTTACAGCGCCACGGAAAGGACTATGCCCTGTCCAAGCCGCGTTTTTTTGCCAACAAGAACCGCACTCAGGATGCCCATGAGGCCATCCGGCCGACATCCGTGTTCAATACCCCGGAAAAGATTTCAAAGTTTTTGTCCAAAGATCAGCTGGCCCTGTACCAGTTGATCTGGCAGCGGTTTGTGGCCTCCCAGATGGCTGAAGCCTTGATTGACCAGAAAAGCATTGCCATTGCCGCAGCCGGCTATCAGCTCACCGCATCGGGCTCCACTGTGAAGTTTCCGGGATTTCTGGCCCTTTACCAGTCCGCAGACGACACCCTGGCCGCTGAAAGCAACAAGGAAAAAGGCCAGCTGCCCGAGATGACGGAAAAAGAAAACCTGGACCTGCAGAAGCTTGAGCCCAAACAGCATTTTACCGCCCCGCCGCCGAGGTTTTCCGAGGCCACTCTGGTCAAGGAGCTTGAGGAAAACGGCATCGGCCGGCCCAGTACTTATGCCGCCATTTTAAGCACCATCCGGGAAAAGGGATACGTGGAGCTGCTAAAGGGCTATTTTCATCCCACCGAGCTGGGTTTTATCATCACGGACCTGCTGGTGGAAAACTTTCCGGATATCCTGAACGTGGACTTCACTGCCAAGCTGGAAAACGACCTGGACAAGGTGGAATCCGACGAGCAGGAAGCCCGGGAGCTTTTGCGGCAGTTCTACGAGCTGTTTGAGCAGCGGCTGCTTTCGGCTGCGGAAAACATGCTCAGTGTTAAGGGTCTGGGGTTGCCCACGGGATTCAAGTGCCCGGAATGCGGTAAGGAAGCGCGTATCAAGGTGGGCAAAAACGGACCCTTTCTGGCCTGCGAGGGATATCCGGACTGTACCTGGTCGCGCAATTACACGCGCACGGAAAAAGGTGCCATCGAGCCGGTGGAGCCTGCGGAGATCGAAAGCGACGGCGAGGTATGTGAAAAGTGCAGCCGGCCCATGGTGGTCAAGCAGGGCCGGTACGGGGAATTTCTTGCCTGCAGCGGCTATCCGGAATGCAAGCATACCCGCTCCCTTCATTCCGGCGGCCCGGCAACATCGACCGGTGTGGCATGCCCGGAGGAAGGCTGTACCGGCGAGATCATGGAGCGCAAATCCCGTCGGGGCAAGATTTTTTACGGATGCAGCCGGTATCCGGACTGCACCTTTGCCCTGTGGGACAAGCCGGTGGATCGCCAGTGTCCGGAATGTGGTGCGCCCTATCTTGTGGAAAAAGAGACCAAAAAAGAGGGCCTGGTCATCAAGTGCGCGCAAAAGGGCTGCGGTTACAAGGAACAGGGATAGGGGAGCGTCACGGCGGGAGGAAACTTCGTTCAAAGTTCAAAGTTCAAGGTTCAAAGTTCAAGGTTCAAGGTTCAAAAAAATAAAATCAAAGCTTTTTACGACGCCATGCGGTCTACGTAGGCCAGGTCCCGGTTCTGGGTGTTTTTTGTGCCCACTGCCATGATGTGGATCTGGTTGGCGTCGGTCTTGCTGAAATAAAGCCGGCCGTTGTAGGAAAAAACCACTTCAAAAACCGTGGCCTTGCCCTTTTTGTTAAACACCTTGCGCTTGACCGTTACCATGGCGGCATCATCATTTAGCTGGTGGATGACCTCTTCAGCCTTCAGGGCCATGTCCTCTGTGAGTTCGGTCATTCCTCGCAAAGCCCGGTCATAGATTTCCACGTGCTTGTAAAGGGCCTTGAATCGTTTGCCCAGCCGCTCCGCCTCCTTTTCCTTCTGACGATCCACGTTTTCCCGGAGTTTTTCCAGTTCCTGGAGCTGCTGCTGGAGCCGCGAGATCTCATCCTGCTGCTGCTGCTGCTCTGAAAGGTTTTGGGAAAGCCGGTTTTCCAGATCCTCGATTTCCTCGAACATGTCTTCCTCGTTTTGCTCGGCTTCCCGGCGCTGGGAATCCAGGGCCTGTTTGAGTTCCGTGTATTCGCTCATCAGGTTTTGGCGTTCGGAATCGAGCTTGGTCACCTGCCGGGCGTACTCGTTTTCCAGGTTGTGCAGCCGCTCGAGCTCCTGGGTTTTCTCCCGGTCCTCCCGCTGGATTTTGGCCACGGCCATACGGTAATTGACATAGAGGCCCCCGCCGAACATCAGGATATAAGCCATGAGCAGGCCCCCGGAAAAAATCGAAAGCGGCTCAATGGTGGCTTCCACCTCCAGGGAAAGTCCCTTGTCCAGCATTTGGAAGTTCTGCTGGGCGATCTCCATGGGGTCTTCGCCTATGGAGCCGTCGATTTCATCCTGAAAAACCGGTGGATACAGGATTGTGCCCCGGTTTGTGGCAACTGTGACATCCAGTTTCACGCCCAGGTCCACCATGCGGCTGCTGTCGATGTAGGCCGAGACCGAATCATTGATGGCATCCGAGAGATGCACGGAGCCGGCCAGCACGGCATTCATCTCAGAGAGATAGACATTGCTGACAGCCTTTTCGTAACGGCCGGTAAAATAGTGCTCCAGTACGGATACCGTGGCCATGTATAAAACCGGCGGCAGCAGAATGCACAGGATAATGATTTTAAACGGCAGGTGTTTCATTGAATCCCGGTATTCGCGTTCTCGTTTTTCAGATTGGCCAGCAGTCTGCGGGCCTCATCGGCTTCCGCGAAATGCTGCTCAAGACGCAGGGCTTTTTCCAGGGTGGATTTGGCCCGGCTTTGGTCTCCTTTTTTATGATACGTCATGGCCAGGTGATACAGGATTGTGGGATTGTCGGGCAGTTTTTCCAGACTTGCTGAAAATTCCCGCACGGCTGCATCATAGAGGCCCATTTTAAAGTAAACCCAGCCGAGGGTGTCTGCCACCCTCGGATCATCTGGCATATTGGCCTTGGCCCGCCTGGCCAGGTCCATGGCATGGCTTAAATCCTGTTCCTTTTCAGCCAGCAGATAGGCCAGGTTATTTGCGGCCGGGGCAAACTCCGGGTTGATTTCCAGGGCGCGCCTGTATCCGGCCATGGCTTTTTCATCGTCCTGACGCATATAATGCAGGATCCCAAGCATCATTGGCAGCATGACCTGATCCGGATTTTTTCCGGCGGCCTCTTGGAAATTTTCAATTGCCCGGGGGGCTTCTCCGAGCTGGATGTAGAGTTCGGCAAGGGAGTAATAGGCCGGCAGATGGTTTTCGTCTGTGAGGATGGCCTGTTTAAACAGGGATTCGGCTTTTACCGGCCGGTTTTGCAAAAGCATAAGCCGTCCTTTTAAATACAGGACCGGGGCCAGGCCTTGGGGTTTTCCGGAAAATCTTTCAATGCGCTGATTGCAGCGCTCAACAGCAATGTCGATTCTGTCTTCGGCAATCAGCATTTCCACGAGATTGACAAAGGCCTGCAAATGTTTCGGGTCCCGGGCCACTGCGGCTTCAAATGCAGAAGCGGCGTTTTTGTAGTCCTTGTGGAGCCTGTAGATGAGCCCCAGGTTGTAATAGCCGGCCGGATTGGCCGGGGCAATGGTAATCATGCGTTTAAACAGGGCCTCTGCGGTTTTGTAGTCCTGCTTGCTGGCATGAATGTCACCGAGCATGGCCAGGGCCTGCAGATTCCGCGGTGATACGGCCAGGGCCTGCTTACAGGCTTCCATGGCCTGGGCCAGGTTGCGCTCCGAGTAGTAAATCCGGGCCATCATGAGCCGGGCGGCCGGGTATTCCGGGCTTTGGGGCCCGATCTTGGCAAGGCTTGTCTTGGCGGCGTTTACCTCGTCTGCCTGAAGATGGGCCACAGCCTGGAGATAGTTGATTTTATCCGGTTCAGGAAATTTTTCCCGCAGGTCGGCATACAGGGCCACAGCGGCATTGTACTGCCGTTCGGCCATCAAAACCCGGCCTTTTAACAGGTGGGCCGGCAGGTAATCCGGCTTTTTTTTCAGGGCCTGGTTGATGTGATGCATGGCTTTGTCCGGCTGGTTGCGGCTCAGGTAGAAATCCGAGAGGGCCAGCATCAGGCCGACGTTTTCCGGCTGCAAAGACAGGGCCCTCTGGTACAGGGCCAGAGCCCTTTCCTGGTGGTCCTGGCTGGCATAAAAAGAGGCAGTCAGCAGATAGGAGCGGATGTTGTTTGGATTGGCTTCAATGGCTTTTTGAAAGGTTTTTTCAGCATCCTCCCTCCTGGACTGACTGACAAACAAATTGGCCAGGAGCAGGTAGAGCTTGGGTTCTTCCGGGCGGATTTCCAAAGCTTGTTCAATGATTTCCCGAGCCTGTTCAAGGTTGTTTGACCGGGCGTGGATCTCATAGAGTCCGAGGCGCAGGGGAAGGGATTCGGGGTTCTGATCTATGCCGTTTTTCAGGATTTCAATCGCCTGCAGCGGGTCCTGGCGCTGGATGGAAATGCTTGCCAGGGAGGTGTAGGCCCGCTCCCTTGAAGGATCGATATCTATGATTTGTTTGTAGAGCCCCACGGCTTTGCCGAGCTGATGCTGCTGGGTATGGATTCTCGCCATTAGAAACAGGGCCGAGAGGTTGTCCTGGTCCCTTTCCAGAATTTTTCCCAGCAGAGCCTTTGCCCTGGCAAAATCTTTTTGCAGCAGGTAAAGGGTTGCCAGGCGCAGCTGAATATCATTGTTGTCCGGACTCAGCTCACCGGCCCTTTTGAATGTGGTAAAGGCCTTACCCACATTGCCGAGGCGAAGGTAGGTTTCGCCGAGACTGGAATAGGCCGATGCAAAATCCGGATCAATCTCGATTACCTTTTGAAAGGTGTCTCTGGCGCAGATATAATCCTGTTTTTCAAAGCATTTGCGGGCCTTGTCGAAATGCGCCTGTTTTCGCCTTTCTTCGGCCTCCTGGCAGGCGCACAAAAGGCCCAATGCGGCCAGGATGACAAAAAACAATCGCGTTTTTGACATTATTGTTGCATCCTTTGATGAATCAACAGTTTTCGGCGGTTTGGTCTTTTGTGTCCGGAGGGATTTTGCAGCAAGACCCCGGTGTTTCAGAGGTGTTGCATTTGCATGCATGTTTATGCCCTTTCTGCCTCAAACATACGTGGCATCGGCTGTCGGCGCACATCTGGCAGGAAAAGCAGTCCGGACAGGGATTTTTTTTGGGCGTATCCGGGTCCTGTTCCGGAACGTAGACTTTGCCTTTCAGGCCGGGGACGTTGACAAAGGGCATGACAAGAATCCTTGTTTATGATTTTTCAGCCGGAATATCCCGGCTCTCGGATTGCCCGATTCTGTGATCCCCGCAAAACACCATCAGCCGGCCGTCTTTTGCACAGGCCAGGGTCATGTTCACCGACCGGGCCAGGTCCACTGCCAGGGCCGTGGGACGGGATATGCCCACAAGCATTTCAAGGCCGGCTCGTCCCGCCTTTTGCACCAGTTCATAGCTGAGCCTGGAAGACATGATGGCCAGACATGCGTTTTTCATCTGGTTTAGCATAAACACTTTGCCAATGGCCTTGTCAAGGGCATTGTGTCTTCCCACATCTTCGGCAGCGGCCATGGGTTCCATGGAGTGGCTGAAAATGACGGCCGCATGGGAGCTGCGGCTTTTGCGATACAGGGGCTGATAGTCGGGCAGCTGTTCCACGCCGGCCATAATCCGGCTGATGGGAAAAACAGTGGCCGCCTTGACCGGGACAAGAACCCGGGCAATGTCTTCTATGACTTCCTTGCCGCAGATGCCGCAGCTGGTCTGGCTGACAAAGCCCTTGCGCTCCAGCAGGCCGGCCGCCTGAATGCGCCGCTCTTCTGTTAGCGTCAGGGTGGCCACGTTGGTCTGGTCCTCTGTGCAAAAGCTGATGGTGACAATGTCCTCCGGGTGATCCACAAGCCCCTCGGCCAGGCAGAATCCCGCCACATGGGCGTTTTCATCTCCGGGCGTGCGCATGACAACCGAGTAGGGGCTGCCGGCCACGCGTATGGACAGGGGCTCTTCAGTGATCAAAGCCTGGCTGCGGTCCTTGCGCCGGTCTTCTGCATATTCGGCATAGGTCGCCATGACATGGGTGGGTTGGGCAATTTCAGTCATTTTATTCACTTATATGTTTTGACAGGTATATTCGTCGCACTCCTTTTGGGTGAGCACTTCCATGGCAAAAAGGATCTGTTTTTCTTTATGCCGGCGCTGCGCCGAGAGCACCAATGGCTGTTGACTTTCCAGGATCCGGGCCGCATCGCTTCTGGAAACAATGGCTTTCAGGCCGGTGGCGGTCACCCGCCCCGTGGCCGTGTCAATGATCTCGGCATCCTCTGCGTTGGTCACCACTGCACGGGCAATGGCTTTGTCGTAAAAAATACGGGCTGCAGCCACGGCTGTCCGCCTGCGCGACACAATAGAGCCCGGCCGGTAGAAAATCAGCATCACGGGCCTGTCACCGGCATGCACGACAAAATCCACAAAGACCTGCCCGGTCTTTTTGTTGAGTTCCAGTTGCATCTGCTGCCGGGCCTGTATTTCGTTTTTGGCATAGCCTTTTTCTTCGACCAGAAACCGGGCAAGCTGCTGCCGCCGCCTTTCATCATGGGTATCAACAAGGCTTTGGCCCGTGAGAAAGTCCGTGGTTTTTCCCAAAATCAGGTGCTGGGTTCCCATAACCGGTCCTTTTTCCTGCTGATGAGAAAAATACCATAGGTGGCCCGCAGGTTGGGAAGGGCTGTCACAATCCGGCCGCTTTTGTCCTGTTTGTCCGTGTTAATGGCCACTTCCTTTTGAATCATAAATCCCATTTCCCTGGCAAATGCCCGGAAATCCATGATGGACAGAATGCGGATATTGGGAGTGTCATACCATTGATAGGGCAGTTGCGGGGTTACCGGGGCGTGGCCGGTAAAAAGCCCCTGCAGGCGCACATGCCAGTGACCGAAATTGGGAAAACTGACAATGGCCTGCTTGCCGATGCGCAGCATGGAACGGATCAGGGTCAGCGGATCATAGACCTGCTGCAGGGTCTGGCTTAAAATTACGTAATCAAATGATCCTGTCGGATAATCGTGCACTTCCTGGTTGATATCGCCCTGGATGACGCTCAGTCCCTTTTCAATGCACCTGACCACTTTTTCCTCCACCAGCTCAATGCCGGTTTCCCGGACCTGTTTGTGATTTTTCAGGTATGCCAGCAACTCGCCTTCGCCGCAGCCAAGGCCGATGACCCGGGAGCCGGGGGTGATCCAGGAAGCAATGACCTGCAGATCAAAGCGCAGCTTGTTTTCCGGTATCTTCATAGACACTGTCGATAAACCCTCTGACCAGATCGGTCAGTCGTTGATTGGGCAGCAGAAAGGCATCATGGCCCCATTCCGCCTCGATTTCACAAAAACTCACGTCCCGCCCGCTTTTTTTCATGGCCTGGACCATTTCCCTGGACTGGTAAGTGGGATAGAGCCAGTCAGAGGTAAAAGAGACAACCATGAATTTTGCCCGGCTTGCGGAAAAGACGGTTACCGGGGAATCCGCACCCCTAAAGCGGGTCAGGTCGAAATAATCAGCCGCTTTTGTGATATAGAGAAACGAGTTGGCGTCAAAGCGCTCCACGAACTTGGCCCCCTGGTGGCGCAAATAGCTTTCCACCTGGAAGTCCACGTCAAACTGGTATGAAAAATCCTCTTTGTCCTGCAGGCGCCGTCCGAATTTCCGCCGCATGGCCTCGTCTGACAGGTAAGTGATATGCCCGATCATCCGCGCCACGGAAAGTCCCACATCCGGCTGCTTTTTGCCGTAATAATCGCCCTGGTTCCAGTTGGGATCGGCTGCGATGGCCTGGCGGGCCACCTCGTTGAATGCAATGGCCAGGGCGGAGTGGCGCATGGTAGTGGCCAGGGCAATGGCCGCGCAGACGTTTTCCGGATACTGCACGCACCATTGCAGCACCTGCATGCCGCCCATGGACCCGCCAATGAGGCATAAAATCTTTTCAATGCCCAGGTGCTCCATCAGGGCCTTCTGGGCCCGGACCATGTCACCGATGGTGACAAAGGGAAAATCCATGCCGTAGGGCATGCCGGTTTGCGGGTTGACAGAACAGGGCCCTGTTGAACCCATGCATCCGCCCAGCACGTTGGAGCAGACCACAAAATAATGATCCGTGTCAATTCCCTTGCCAGGGCCGATCATGTTTTCCCACCAGCCCGGCTTGTCATCGTCTGTTGAATAATAGCCCGCCGCATGGCTGTCTCCGGTCAGGGCGTGGAGGACCAGCACCACGTTGCTGCGGTCCGGATTCAGGGTGCCGTAGGTCTCATAGGCCAGTGTGACGGGCCCGAGCCTTGCGCCGCTGTCAAGGGGCATTTCGTCCGGCGGCTGGGCAAAGGTGAAAAATTGTTTTTCCACAATGCCCACGGACCGGCCGGATTGGTCATGGGTGATGTATTCACTCATTTCAGAGGGTCTGCTTGTTTTATGATACATCAAGGGGGGACCTCATCAATGAGCGATCCCCCCTTGGTTTTTCATTTGCTTATTTGATACTACAGAATCCCTGCGGATTCAAACAAAACATGCGGTTTGTGGTTTATGCCAGTTCCCGGCGCTCAGCCATGTCCACGAGTTTGCGCTCCCGGGTTTTGTGAATGCCCAGGGCCTTTCTCTTGGAGTCGATATGGGCGATCATTTTCTTTGCCATTTCATAGGGATCCGGTGTAAATCCCCATTTGCCAAGGCCCTGTTTTTCCAGACCATTGAAGAGCAGGTCGTGGAACCGGGTGTTTTGGGTGACCGGGAATGTGACCCCGAATACCGTGTACACCCCTGAAGCCACAAAGTACTGGCCAATGCAGATGGCTTTTTCACTCATCCACTCCGGGGCTGCTCCGGCCACGGGCAGTTCGGCAATGCTTTCGCCCAGGCCGCCCACTTTTACCATCTCGCTTGCCGCGATCAGGATCCGGCTGTTGTCCACACAGGAACCCATGCCCAGCACCGGGGGCATGCCCACAGCCTCGCAGACTTCGCTTAAGCCCGGGCCGGCCAGGTATGCCGCCTCAGGCGAGCACAGGCCTTCCTTGGCCAGGGCGATCTGGGAACACCCGGTCTGGAGCACCAGCACGTCGTTTCGGATCAGTTCCTTGACCAGTTCCACATGCACCCAGTCCTGCTTGACCCGGGGGTTGGTGCAGCCCACAACTCCGGCCACACCGCGGATACGGCCATTGATGATGTTGTCGTTCAGCGGTGTATAGGAGCCCCGGAAGGTTCCGCCGAGCATATAGTTGATGTATTCGTAGGAAAATCCGTGAATACCGGTGTTGCGGATATTGGGAATCTGCACCGGGTATTTGCGGGATTTGAACCGGGAAATGGCCTTGATGACCACTTCATCGGTGCACGAGGACGGATCGTGTTCGTGAAATTCGATGTGTTCGGTGTTTTCAATGTGGCACCTGGGGTTGGTGGTAAACAGATAGGTGCCGTAGCAGTCAGCCACCTTGGACAGGCCCTGCTGGATGCACTGCACGTCCACTGCCATGGCGTCCACGGCACCGGTGACCATGATCGCCTCTGTGGAGGTGAAGTTGCCGGCGTGGGGAATTCCGTGGCGCGACAGCATTTCCGCACCAGAGCAGCACATGCCCACCAGGTTGATGCCTTCGGCGCCGGCATCCTTTGCCGCCTGAATCAGGGCCTGGGAGTTGACAGAGCTCATCATGGACTCAAACAGGTTGGGTTCATGTCCGTGGACGATGATATTGACCTGATTTTCCTTGAGAACGCCCATGTTGACTTCCGCGGCCACCGGTACAGGGGTGCCGAACAGGATATCAGAGATTTCCGTGGCCACCATGGAGCCGCCCCAGCCGTCGGACAGAGCCGTTCGGCTGCCCTGTTTCATAATGTTTTCATAATGCTGGTCCACGCCCATGTGGGTGCGGTGCATCATTTCCATGATTTCGCGCATGGCGCCCCGGGGCACGATGCCCAGCTTTCGCCAGGTTTCCAGGGTTTTGGGCGGAACCCGTTTGGCAAAGGGGATTTCGCCTTCCACCTGGGTATAGGTTCTTTCCAGTTCCTCATAAAGTGCGTGGGCCACTTCCTCGGTGGTTTTCTCCCCGGTTTCAATGCCGATGGACGCGGCGACTTCATTGAGCTTGATGGGGTCCTTGATGGTGTAGTCCGTGATTTTGCCGTTGACCACTTCCCGGAACAGATCCAGCATGGCCATGCCGTGGTCGGTGTGGGCGGAACCGCCTGCTGCGATCATTCGGCCGAAATTTCTAGCCTGGATGGTGTCAATGGTGGCCCCGCAAACTCCCACTTTTGCATAAGGGTCCTTGGCATTCAACCGGCAGGGGCCCATGCCGCAGTGCTTGCAGCATGCCGAATCCGCGCCGATGGGGCAGGCCTTCATGGTCGCAGACCGGTCAAAACAAAGCTCCACTCCGTCTTTTCGGGCCTTTTCAATCATTTGGCCGGTTGAGTCGCAAATGGTGATGTCTTTGATGTCAGGAAGGGTTTTTTCCTTGGTTTTTTTCGTATCCATACAACCTCCGTTTAAATGGATTTGGGCTTTTCAATAAGCCTGCTGTCGCCGGTTCGTCCGGCGGTTTCAGCGTGTATGCCTCAAATGATAATGCTTGTGAAACATATTTCAAGAAATATGCCATGAAAATTCGACATCCCCCGGACAATGCGGATTTCCGGCAGGGGCGCCAGGCCCCGCAGCCCCTGCCAAAGGCAGCGCTAAAGGCATGATTCATGCATTTTTCTTTGCACGGCGTCAAATCAGGGCCTATTGTTGATTCAGCATACTATTTTGCACAAGACAAGGAGAAAGATCCATGATGACAGATATCGAACAACTGCGAAAACAGCCTGATATAATAAATGAAATCGACTGGGAAATGACCCCGGAAGAGGCCGTGCGCCTGTATCTGGAATGGGGCAACAACTGGGTTTACGGCAAGTACGTGATTCGCTCCAAGTCCGATGTTTCCTATTATTTCGTGGTTTACGCCTGGGATGAGCCCCCGGTGATTTACCTGATCCGGCGCAATTCCGAGCAGGCAGAAGAACTGGCCAAGATCGCCATGCCCGACTGGCTGGTCCGGCGCTTCCGCCTTGACACCGGCCACCAGAAGGGCGTCTATGCCATTGAAGGCGAGGTTCGCCAGTGGTTGGAAGAGCAGCTGGCCACGGCTTGAAAAAAAGACGCTTTTGTCTCAAAAATCCGGAAACATGATGCATTTTTGTTTCATGAAACACAGGGCGCACCGGGTTTAAACCGTTGCACAGGGTACGCAGGCTGGCAAAAATTTTTTCGCATATTATTTTGGAACCAACAGGAATAAATATATGGCTGTATCCAGCGAAACAAATTCAAACCGGCTGATAAACGAAAAAAGCCCGTATCTGCGGCAACATGCGGACAATCCCGTGGATTGGTTTGCGTGGGGAGATGCGGCCTTTGAAAAGGCCGGAAGAGAAAACAAGCCGGTGCTGGTTTCCATTGGATATGCCACCTGCCACTGGTGTCACGTCATGGCAGACGAATCCTTTTCCGATCCGGAAACCGCCCGGATCATGAACGAGAATCTGGTCAGCATCAAAATCGACCGGGAAGAGCGTCCGGATCTGGATCAGATCTATATCACGGCCGTCTCGGCCCTGACCGGATCCGCGGGCTGGCCTTTGAATGTGTTTTTGACCCCGGATGCCAAACCCTTTTTCGGGGGCACGTATTTTCCGACCCGTCAGCGCTTCGGCATGGCCTCCTGGAAACAGGTGGTGGAATCCGTTGGCCGGGCCTGGCAGGACCCTGAACAGCGGCAGAAACTGCTGACCTCGGCGGAAAACATCACTGATGCGGTAAAGGCCCATCTCCAGGACATGGAAGCCGGCGCAGATCCCAACCGCCCGGACAAGACCCTGCTGGATGCGGCTGCAGCCGGTTTTGCCGAAAATTATGATCCGGGAGCCGGCGGCTTCAGCCGGGCGCCCAAGTTTCCCATGCCTGCGGTTCTGCGGTTTCTGCTGTTTTATTACCGCCGTCTGCGGTTTGACACCGATCGGGTGCAAAACGGAAAAAGATACCTGGATATGGCTGTCCATACCCTTTCACAGATCAGTCAGGGCGGAATTTACGATCATCTCGGGGGCGGATTTCACCGGTATGCCACAGACAATGCCTGGCACGTGCCCCATTTTGAAAAAATGCTGTATGATAACGCCCAGATGATCCCGGTGCTGCTCGAGGCCTACGAGATTACAGGCGATAGTCGTTTTGCCAGCATTGCCGTACAAACCCTGGATTACATCCACCGGGACATGACCCATGAACTGGGCGGATTTTATTCCGCGGAAGATGCTGACAGCTATCCCCTGGATCTTTCGGGCCCGGATTCACAGGCACCTGGCGGCCATAAGGCCGAAGGCGCATTTTACGTCTGGAAAAAATCAGAAATTGATTCCATTTTGGACAAAGACGAATCGGAAATCTTCTGCCGGTATTACGGCGTGGGGGAAAACGGCAATGTCAAGGCCGATCCGTCCGGTGAGTTTCTCGGCAAAAACATCCTGTATGAAGCGCGCAGCATCGGGCAGGTGGCCCGGGAGACCGACATGGATGAAAAAACGGTTGAATCTCTTGGCCGACAGGCCGCAGAAAAGCTGCGCACGGCCCGAAACCGCCGCCCCCGGCCCTTTCGGGATGAAAAAATTCTTGTTGAATGGAACGCGCTGATGATATCGGCCCTGGTCAAAGCCTCCCGGATTCTTGGGGATGCGGCTTATCTGGACCGGGCCCAAAAGGCGGTTGACTTTATCCTGAACCGCATGGTTTCACAAGACGGCCGGCTTTATCGGAGATGGGCTGACGGGCAGCGGGAGGTTTTTGCCATGGCCGGCGATTATGCCATGCTGGTGCAGTCCCTGCTTGATCTTTATGAACATGGCCTTGATCCGGTATACCTCCGGGAGGCCCGGCAGATGGGGACTGTCATGCTGGATTTGTTTTTTGATGACAAACAGGGCGGGTTTTTCATGACCGCAGTTGATCAGGACAAACATTTGATCATGCGGCCCAGGGATTTGACAGACAATGTGATTCCTGCAGCCAACTCAGTGGCTGCTCAAAACTGTGTCCGGCTTTTCCGGATCACCGATGAACAGCGCTTTTACGAGGCGGCGCAAAAGACGTTTCAGGCGTCGGAAAAGCGGCTCCGGCAAAATTCCCAAAGTGCGCCCCAACTGCTTTCCGCCCTTGGACGGTTTCTTGAAATACAGGAGGACTCAGTGGACGCACCGTCCTGATGAACCCGGATAACAATTATAATTGATTTATGACAGCAAAGGAGGTTTCGTAATGGCCAAACAATACCGTTTAAAAGCAAAATGCCCCCAGTGCGGGTGCAGTGCCGTGATGCATCTGACCCCTGAGGAGATTGAGAAAAAATTCGGCAATGTGCCCAACGCAAAACTGGAATGCTCCCAGTGCATGGAAAAATACGAAGTGGCCATGAAAGATGCCTGTCCGGAGTGGGACAAGGAATGCCAGGCCATGAAATAGAATGCCGGGAAAGGAGCATTTATGGACTTCAAACAGGTCATGGACAACCGCAGGGCGGTGAATTTCTTTGATCCTCAAAAGGACGTGGCCGATGATGTGCTGCGCCAGATCATTGAAACCGCGGCCAAGGCCCCGTCAAGCTTCAATTTGCAGCCCTGGAGCCTGATGGTCCTGCGCGATCATGAAGAGAAACTGCGCCTGCAGAAGCACGCATGGGATCAGCCCAAGGTCAGCGAAGCCCCGGTGACCTTGATTGTGCTGGCGGATATGGATGCCTGGCAGGCCGGGCACCCCTTTGTGGAGAAAAATTTTGACTCCCTTGTGAAAGTCGGTATGATGTCAGAGTCCCAGCGGGAGTGGTTCAATGATGCCTGCAAGAACCTCTACGGCGCAAGTGCCGGGCGGCAGGTGGCCTTTGCCTGCAAAAACACCGGTTTTTTCGCCATGTCTTTGATGCTTGCAGCCAAGGATCTGGGAGTGGATACCCATCCCATGGACGGCTTTGACATCGAGGGCGTGCGAAAGGAATTTCATATCCCGGAAAATTACTGGATTCCGCTGCTTTTGTCCGTGGGGTATTTCAGGTCAGACAAAACCCTGCTGCCGGCAAAATGGCGAAAATCCTACGAGGAAATGGTTGTGCGGTTTGAGTGAAAACACCGGGATATTGAGCAACCCGGGTGTGATTGACCGGCCGCTTGTTAAAAATTCAGGTTGACCCGATGCCCCAAGGAGCTGTGAACATGACAGATGAACAAGACGTTACGGTATATGCATTAAGTACTTGCGGACATTGCAAAAAGGCAAAGGAACTGCTTAATGAATGCAATGTCAGCTATGATTCCGTGGAGGTGGATCTGCTCGACAGCGAAGAGCGCCAGGCGGTGCTCGAGGATGTCAAGGCGTTAAATCCCCGCTGCTCGTTTCCAACCATCCGAATCGGTGAAAAAGTCATTGTCGGCTACAGGGAAGATGAAATCAAGGAGGCGCTGGGAATCTCATGAATGCCCAAGAACTGTATGAAAAGCTTAAAAAGGTGCAGGAGCCCAAGGGGTATTACTTCAACAAGGACCGCGAGCTGGTTTTTGAGCTTCTCGAGGGCCTGCTGGCCAACAAGGAGCGATACGGCCACATGAGCTGTCCTTGCCGGCTGGCTTCCGGTGACCTTGAAAAGGACAAAGATATTATCTGCCCGTGTGTTTACCGGGAGCCGGATGTCCGGGAATACGGCAGCTGCTATTGCCACCTGTATGTCAGCGAGGCATGGAACAATGAAACCATCCCGCATGTTGTTGTCCCGGAGCGGCGTCCTGTGGAAAAGATGTTTTAATGCCGGATTCTGCAATGCATCTTTGACGCGCTCGTAAAAAGTTGATTTTCAGATGGCGCCGTAAAAAGTTCAAGATCAAGGCTTGTGCGATTTCGAAGAATGCAGCGTAGTTATCCTTACGTGAAATTCTGAGAAATCGCGTGTAACGCAGATATTGGACTTTTTACGGTGCCATCATCTTTAAAGGAGTACATGTTTCATGACAGATACATTCGCATGCCCTGAACCGGAAGCCGGGGGCAAGCCGGTCAAAGACAGCATGGTGATCGTTTCCCAGGTCATGCAGCCGGCAGATGCCAACCCGGCCGGAAACGTGCACGGGGGTACCATCATGAAGCTCATTGACAATGCCGCCGGGGTGGTGGCCATCCGCCATTCCCGGTGCAACGCGGTCACCGCGTCCGTGGACCGCCTGGATTTTCATCACCCCGCATTTGTCGGAGATCTTTTGATTCTTTCGGCCAGTCTGAACATGACCGGCCGCACGTCCATGGAAATCGGCGTGCGTGTGGAGGCCGAAACCCTGCTCAGCGGTCAGCGCCGCCACATTGCTTCGGCCTACATTACCTATGTGGGCTTAGACGCGCAGATGAAGCCCCGGCCCATTGCCCCCGTAATTGTCCGAACCCCGGAAGAAAAGCGCCGCAACAAAGAGGCCATGGCCCGGCGCAAGGCCCGGCTGGCTGAAAAAACTTCCGAAAAAGAATCCGAAGAAAAATTCTTCCAAGAAAATTCCAAATGATCGATATTCAGGAAGAACCCCGGGAACTGCCGTTTCGCAATGCCTACTGGGTGGAAAAAAACCGGCTGATGGCCGGTGAATATCCGCTGTCCTACACCCCGGAGCAATCCGGAAAGCGTCTGGAGGCGCTTTTTTCCGCAGGCATCCGCAAAATCGTGGATCTGACCGAACCCCAGGAAATCGGACGCCTGAGCCTGCATCATCCCCCCTATGGGGAAGTGGTCCGACGTGTGGCCCGTCAAAAGGGAATTGATGCAGTTTATACCTCCATGCCGGTCCGGGATTTTGATATTCCGGACCGAAAAAAGCTCATGGAGATCCTCGATGAAATCGATGCCGCCATAGCCCATGGAAAGCCGGTTTACGTTCACTGCTGGGCCGGCATCGGCCGCACCGGCACGGTTGTGGGCGCCTACCTTGTCAGACACGGCCATCCGGCCGATCCCAGCCTTCTGGATACCATTGATGATCTTCGCCGCCATACGGCCACCGCTTCCATGGCCTCACCCCAAAGCGTGATGCAGCGGGAACTGATTCTTTCCTGGAGTTACGGGGAATAGCCATTTTCGCCTGTTTCAGATGTTTTTGCCGAAAATCCCCTTGCATTGCCCGGCGGAAATTCCCTATAGTATTTGGTTTCAGTCTTATGCTCATTTTGTTTTTGATTGATAAAATATAGGGCACGAATAAAAGGGGGTTGTTATGACAGAGCGTGTAGTGGTGATCGGTGCGGTGGCAGCAGGTTCCAAAGCGGCATGCCGGTTTAAGCGTCTTCGCCAGGATGCAGAGGTGATCCTTGTTGACGCGGATACCTATATTTCCTACGGCGGCTGCGGCATTCCGTATTATGTCTCCGGCGATGTCACCGATGAAAAGGAACTGCGCTCCACCAGCTTTCATATGGTCCGCGATGAGGCGTTTTTCAAAAACGACAAGGGTGTTGAAGCCATGACCGGCACCCGGGCACTGTCCATTGACCGGCAAAACAAGACCGTCCGGGTCCGCAAGTCAGACGGGCAGGAAACCGATCTTTGCTATGACAAGCTGATGCTGGCAACCGGCACCCGGGCCAAGAATCTGCCCATTTCCGGAATGGATCTTGAAAACGTCTACAGCGTGGGCAGCCTGCACCAGGCCATGGCCATCAAGGAACTGGTCACCGGCGGTCAGGTGGAAAAGGCCGTGATTATCGGTGCCGGGTTCATCGGCCTGGAAATGGCCGAGGCCCTGGCCGATATGTGGGAAATCGAAACCTCGGTGGTGGAATACTGCAGCCAGATCATGCCCGGCTTTGTCAGCCGCAACCTGGCTCAGATGGCCCAGCGCCGGATGGAGGAAAACGGCGTTACCTTCTACCTCAACGAAGCCGTTGAGGCCATTGAGGGCACTGACGGCCGGGTTTCAGCGGTGAAAACCGGCAGCCGCACCCTGGAGGCCGACCTTGTGATTTCCGCCGTTGGCATTGAGCCAAACGGGGAACTGGCCAAAGAGGCGGGCCTGGAAGTGGCGCCCGGCGGTTTTATCGCGGTCAATGACCGGATGCAGACCTCTGATCCGGATATATACGCCGGCGGCGACTGCGTGCAGGTCACCAACCTGATCACCGGTAAGCCTGGATTTTATCCTTTGGGCTCCATTGCCAACCGCCAGGGCAGGGTGATCGGTACCAACATGGCCGGAGGTGACGCCCGTTTCAAGGGTGCGGTGGGATCTTTTGTGGTCAAGTTGTTTGACGGGGCCTTAGCCGGTGCCGGCCTGACTCCGGAAAAGGCCTGCAAAGAAGGCTTTGACGCAGTGGGCATTCAGGTGAGCCAGTTTGACCGCGCCCATTTTTACCCGGAAAAGGAAATTATTTTCCTTGAGCTGGTGGTGGATCAAAAGACCCGGCGGGTGCTGGGCATCCAGGGATTTGGCGGGGAGTCCAGCGGGATGTATGCCCGGGTCAACGCCGTGGCCGCCATCCTGGCCTACCAGCCCACGGTCGAGGATGTGAGCAACCTGGAGCTGGCCTATTCGCCGCCGTTTGCCTCTGCCATGGACATTGTCAATGCACTTGGCAATGCTGCTGAAAATTATCTGGAAGGCCGGTACAAACCCCTTGACGCAGAAGCCTTTGCAGAGTGCTGGAACAACCGGGACTGCGGAAAATATTTCTTTCTGGACTGCCGGGCTGAAGCCGATGCCAAGCCTTTTGAGGAAAAATATCCGGATATCTGGAAAAGCATCCCCCATGATCAGCTCCAGGCCCGGATCAACGAGGTGCCCAGGGACAAGACCCTGGTGCTGGTATGCAACACCGGGGTGCGCTCCTTTGAGACCCAGATCAACCTGGCGGCCTGCGGCATTGCCGATACCTTAAACACGGCTACGGGCGTGGCCGGCATGAAGGAGTGCGGGATCCGTTTTTAGCGGTTATGCGGCAAACCGCTGCCGGCAGAACCGGTCCATGATGCACAGGGCCGAAAGGGCGGCCGTGTATTCGATAAGCTCCGGAACGGAAATGGCTTGGTTAAACCCGCCCAGATGCGGGCCGGTAAGGATGTGGATGTCCTGGCTGTCTTTTTGGAGGTCCTCAATGGAGTGCCGATCAAAACCCCGGCTTTCCAGAAACCGCCTGAATTGCGCATCACTCATGGCCTCCTGCTCGGCAATGCGCAAAATTTCCTCCATGTGGCGGTCAACGCCCATTTCCTCGATCAGGCGGCGGCTCAGGCTTTGGGGGTCAAAGGGCAGGTCCGTGCAAAAGGCCGTTTGGGTAAAGCCCTGATAATAGGCTTTGAAAATATCGATCAGCACTTGGCTGAGCCATTGCCGGTCAAACAGATCCCGGGCGTCCACGGCACACCCTTTGTCATCCACGCCGATTCTGGCTTCATCATGGTTTCTGCAGTAGCTGCCGGCTACCAGAACCAGGCTCAACACATGGGTGCCGATGTGGTCGTAGAGCTGGCGGGTGGGCCCGTCAAAGGCGATGAAGTGTTCAAAGTCCCGGACGCCGCTTTTGCTGATGTTGGGAAACCGGCATGATGCCAGCCACTGGTCCAGGCGGCCGGCGCGCCGCCATTGATAAAGCCCTGCATCGTTTCTGCGCTGTCGCTGTACCCGGTTGTGAAAAAGGGGGATCGGGGCGGTGTGGACGATGCCAAGGGATGCCAGATGTCCGAAAATGCCTGCATTTCTTGCCAGAATGGTTCGGCATTCTTCCATGCCGGGCATTTTTCCGTTCACCGGGTGATTGGGATAGGAAAAATAGTCCGGCCCGGTCTGAAACGCAATGGCGTGGCGGCGGGTGTCAATGTCTGCGCCCTCGGGGATCGCAAGGGCTTTATCCTCGATGCGGAATATCACCGGCGCGTGCCGGACCCCGGCCGGCCGGGGAATGTCAAAGGCAAAGGGGGCGGGCAGTTCCAGCCGGGACAACTGCTGCATCCAGAACGTCTCTGCGGCCAGCTCCGAGAGCTTCTGCCCGGTACGGGCAAATTTGAGAACCAGAATGCTTTCAGGCCGGTCCGGGTCTTTGAGTATGGCGCTTCTTCCCATCCAGTGCAGCATGTCCACCGGCCGCCTGCCAACAAGGGCTGAAATATCGCACACCGGTTCGACTGCGGGCTCCGGGAGTTGATAAGCGGTCTGTTTGCGGAGGTTTTCCGCCGCGGGCAGGGCGCCCATGGCTTCTGCCACGGCCCTGAACCGATGGCCGTTGTGTGCGGCCAGCAGGCGGGAGAGGGTTTTTCCCGCCGTGTGGGCCACTTCTTTTTCAGGCGCCCGGCAGATGATGTCTGCAATGGCGTCAGCCGCTTTTTTAAACAGGAAAAAAACCTGGCGCTGACTGTCGTGCTCGTTTCCTTCAAGCACGCAGCAAAGGGCGTGGACCGTTCCGGTGGTGACAATTTCGGGCCGGGTTTCGATGATGTACTGGAGGTTGGCCACCTGCATGTAAGTGGCCGTAAAATCGCTCCGACGGCCGATCAGGTAGTTTTCGGATTCAATGCGTTCGTTTTGTAGGTTCCAGGAGTACATGGCTGCCGGCTTTTTACCGCCCTGGCCCGGATTGGTCAAGCGGTTTTGCCATGTTTTGTTCCCGGAGTCCCTTATTGATGCCTTGCCAGAAAATCGGCCACGGTTTGGTTAAACAGCTCTGCCGCCTCGATGTTGCTGAGGTGAAAGGCCCGGGGCAGGGTCACCATTTCAGCCCCGGACATGGCTTCCCGGATTTCCTGTGACATTTCAACAGGGGTTCCCGGATCGTTTTCACCCACTATGATGAGCACCGGTACGGAAATCCGGCTGATTTTGTCTTTGACGTCAAAATTCCGGATTGCCCGGCAGCATCCGGCAAACCCGGCCACCGGCGTAGCCAGGATCATGTTTCTGATTTTTTCCGCAATATCCGGATGCGCTTTTTGAAACTCCGGGCTGAGCCATCGCTGCATGGTGCCGTCTGCCAGGGCGGCCATGCCGTGTTGCCGGGCCGCGGCAATGCGCTCTTCCCAGTCCTGATGGGTTTGCTGAGCAATTTTGCAGGCAGTGTCGCAAAGAATCAGGGAAGAGACTTTTTCCGGGTGCATCAGGGCCAGGCTCTGGCCGAGCATACCGCCCAGGCTGATGCCCATGAAGTGCGCGCGTTTGATTTCCAGTGCATCGAGCAGGGCCGCGGCATCAGATGCCAGCATTTCCATGCTGTAGTCCTTGTCCGGTGCAGATGTGGCCCCGTGGCCCCGCAAATCATAGCGCAGGACCCGGTATTGCTGTTCAAGAATCTTTATTTGATGGTCCCATATGCCCATGGTCCCGGCCAGGCAATGGCTTAACATGACAACAGGGGCGGACGCCGGTCCCGTGAGTTGGTAATGGATGTTTATGCCGTTTGCTTCTGCCTGCATGGCAACCTCCTTGTTTCCTGCACCTGCGCTTAAGGCTGACCGGCTATCCAAAGGTTCTGCCAAACAGTTGAGCTATGGCTTTTTTGCCGTTTTCCGCCAGATAGCGGGTCCCGGTTCCAGTGAAACGGGGCTGGGTGATCACCGGCTGGTCTTTTTTGCACTCGGTCCAGTCTGTTTTGTCCCATTCAAACCAGGCGTTCTGTTTTTGGTCAAAGACATATAACGGCTTGTTGCAAAGTTTTGCAAACTCAGCACCCCAGCCGGTACCGCCCTTTACCGTCTTGTCATCCAGGATTTCCCCGACAACATAGATTTCCCTTCCGCTGTTGATCTGATACCAGATGCTTTGCAGAACCTTGCGGATCATCGGGGTTTTGGCATAGCGCCGGTTCATCAGCCTTGAGATATATTCCAGGCTCACATCCCCGTTTTTCAGCTCCTCGTGGGTCAGCACCCGTATTCCGCGGCTGCGGACAATGGCATGTCCCTCAAACGAGAAATTGACTTCCTCTATCCCGTAACGCTCGGCATTGGCCCCGAATTCCGCCTCGGCGCCTTTGGTGCCGCCGCTAAACAGTATGCAGTCTTGCTTGTCCATGATGCGTGTTTCCTTTTTGATTATGATTGATGTTAATTGGTTTTTCAGCAGGTCAGGTGAAAGCATCCAGCCACGAGGCCGCCTGTTTCAACAGCTTCATTGAATTTCTGCGCCGCCTCAGCAGTGGGATGTGCCTCGACTGCGATGCCCCGGGCCCGGCATGCCTCCCTGACCGATTCGGCTACTGACATGCGCCCGCTGACTCCTGTGCCGATGATGATTTTATCAGGGGTGTCGTCTGTCAGCGGCCCCAGGTCTTCGGGCACAAGGTTGTGGCCGTGGCGGCGGCGCCAGTTGTCCCGAATATTTCCGTTTGTATCAATGATCAGGTCAGAGGAAAAGGTTTTTCCGTTAATCGTCATTTGACCAAAAGCGCAGTGATCAATTCTGGGATGCGTCATAACAAACCTTTGCAATTTCGTAAATCCGGGCCGTCCGTCTCATGGACGCGGCTGACTTTATCATGGGCCATGAACTTTTGATCGCCGGTGGCGTCAGTCGGTGATATCCCGGGCCCAGCTCATGGCTGCGGCCACTGAGGGAAAACCCATGGTGGAGGTGAGAACGACAAGGGCGTGATGGATTTCCTCCCGGCTTGCACCTGCTTTAAGCGCCCGGCGGGCATGGCTGTGCACGGCCCCTTCCAGCCGGAGAGCGGCTGCAGCGGCCATTTGAATAAGTTCCACGGTTTTTTCGTCCAGCGGACCTTCCGAACGTGCTGCCAGGCCGAGCTCGGAGACGGCTTTCATCAGCCTGGGATGTTCAGACTCCATTACCTGGTAGTTTTTGGGCAGTTTTTTTTCAGACATTTTTTTGCTCCCTTTTGAAATTTGGACAATGTTGTGCCGTTAATCCCGGCCCACCAGTTAATTGTTTCTATTGTCAATATTCCTTGTCATTCAGATGTGTCAAACAAATGCTTCTCAAAATTGTGTTTGCATCACCGGATGACGGGGGCTTCAGGATTTTTGCGGTTCAGGCGGTCCCAGCTTGTCCAGGTTTTCGTCATACAATCCAGTCAGGAGCAAATCTCCATCGTCGTTTACCCGGAAACAGCCGTATCTGGCAGGTTCATAGTATTTTGCGTGTCTCTCCTGGAAGAAAAAGGCATTGGTGGCAAATCTGACCCGTTTGCTGCGTACCCGGTAGCGCATGATAATTTCGTTTTCAGACAAGGGCTGGTCCTTGTAAAGGGCCTGGAAGGAACCGATATTGCGCTTATCCAGCCGTACCACCACAAAGCCGTCTTCGGCTGCTGCTTCATCCGGCTGTTCCCGGCCTTTTTTTGTCCTGGGCAGGGCGTTGAGCAGTTTCCGGGCCATTTCAAAGCGCAGATCCATGTAGTCTCCCTGCATCAGCGAGCGCGGGTCCACGGGTGCAAGTTCGAGATACACGATTCTGCCTTCGGCCAGGTGTTTTTCCTTGTCGTGGATAAACCAGTTCACAAGTACCAGGATGATTACCAGTGCGGCCACAGCGATTTTTTTAGACATGCCTTGCCTCCTTTGGCGCAGGTAGCATATGCAGCATCAGCCAGCGCAAACAAAGCAGAACCAGGCCCACGACCAGCAGTGTCAGGGATTTTGCCAGCAGTGTCGTTTCCAGCAGGTAATAGTAAGAAGAAATGTAGAAAAGCAGGGAAACAATGCCAAGCCCCATAAGCACCCGGTTTGCCCCGGCAAATCCCAGTAGCAGGATGACCATGCCCACGGTAAGGCCCTGCACCTTAACCGACACAAGACACACCACCAGGGTGCCGAGAAAAGCGCTTATGGAAACCGCCCCGGGCATGGGCTGCTTATGACGGTTCAGCAAGTGCAGGACCACATAAAGTGCCGCTGCAGCGATCAGCACCTCCCCCATCCAGGGAGCGGTTTGAAAGACCGGCGAACTGCTTGTAAGTGGTGACCAACTTCCATTATAACCCAGCAGGGTGATTGTTTCAAACAGGATCAGGGCCAGAACCAGGCCGTAGCCAATGGCCTGGATTGTCTTTATTCGAAGCAGACAGGAAAATTCATTCAACCAAAAAAAGCTGGCTGCCAGAATAAGTACACCGCCGGCAATATGCGGGCAACCCAGGTAAGTCAGCATCCGGGCAAAGGCCACAGCCCCGACAAATGAACAAAACACCCGGTGAACAAAATCGGGAATAACCGCAGCCAGGATCGCTTCAAACGCAAACACACCCAACCAGGCAAGCACACCCCGGTCCGGGACAGAGTCAAATATTAAAAAGATCACAAGTGCCTGTCCGGCCAGACTGAGGGCCAGGGCCAAGTGCTGATAAAAATCATTTCCGGAAACACGCAACAGTCCGAAAGCGGAGCAGATCATTAAGCCGCCGGTGATCAGGAGCGCGGGCTTGTTTTCAATGAAAAAATCGAATGCCGGTGCAAGAAAACATAAAAGCAAAAAAGCGGCCAGCCATCCGGAAAAACCCAGCAGCATCTTCACATACCAGAAAGACTGCGGTATGTTTTCACCAGATGACGCGCTTTTGGCCAGGCCGGCCTGATACAGGATATCGGCCGGTTGTTTGGCGGATTGATTCATGACTGTAATTCCCGGTTCACGTTTTTAAGCCAGAAACCCGCACCCGCTCCCATTCCGACTACCACCAGAGCAAGCAAAAGAAAACCGGGCTGGTAGAATTCATCCGGCATATGATAAGCTAAAAATCCCACAACCACGACGATTGCAGACAGGCACACGCAGACAAGCATGAACAAGTCGGGCATGGTCTTGCGGTAGACAAAATACACAACCCCCAGCCAGACGGCCCAGACCATGACGGTGATCCAGCCGCTGTTTCCCGGGTTAAAAATGGCCTGCAGCACAAGGACGATCAGGGCAGCGGCGGCAATAAAGGCCGGCAGCCGGACTGCCCAGCGCTCTGGGGGGCGGCCGCGGATTTGCCCGACAATTTCCCACACGGTAAGGACAAGGCTGTTGAAAAAAAATATCAGCCATATCATAGCCGAGCGGGAACCGGGAAGAAACCCGAAGGCTTCCGGAAAGGTCCGGCAATACAGGATTATGGTAATATTTAAAATCGCCGTCCAGAGAATCCAGATGCCGGCAAATTTTCCGATAACGGCCCAGGGAAGCATCAGGGCCGCCCAGGTGAAAAACAATTGCCATGGATCAGCCCCGGTCTGGTATGTCTGGCCGTACAAGGCCAGCAAAACCCCGAGGCAGATGGCGGCTGCAAGCAAAGACACCCTGGCTGCGGCCGATCGGTCCGCAACCAGGCAAAAAGCCGCAATGAACAGAATCATTGCCCCCTCTGCCATACCGAATTTGACAAACCGGCCAAGGGCGTCCCAGTTGTAGGCAATAAAATACATGGCTGCAAACGCCAGGGCCAGGCCGCCGAGCCATAACAGGAGGCGGTCGATAAAGCCACGCCAGGCCCTGCCGTCGGGGAGCATCCCTGTGGTCCGGAGGGCTTCGGCAATGTTTTCCGGCGGAACAATGTCTTTTTGCACAAGTTCAATAAATTGTTTTCGGGATGATATCATGGGATTCGGTATCCGGTTAAAACCAATAAAATCAGTCGTTTCAATTTGAGGTACACCAATTTGCTTTTATTTGTTTCTCTGCGTTTTAATGGATTTTTCTGATGCTTTTTTTATCACCAGACAGCAAGCCGAAAATGATTCCTTGGTATAAAGCCACTATTTGTACAAATTCCATTATAGCCATTATTTACTAAAGTTTCCCATTTTTTAGACGTCCGGCCCTGGTTGGCAGGGCAAATTGACAATGTTAATATATAACTGTAACTATAAATAGTTATACTTGATTGCAGGCTCCCTTGTGGTATGGTTTCTGGAAAATTTTTTCAATCATTTGGCTATCCCTTGATGTTGACAAAAGGCGTGCCAAAAAGATTAAGCGCCGGTCTCATCGGGCTGAACCAAAATCCGGGTTGTCCATCATGCCGGCGGCAATCCGGAAAATGGCGTTTAATTGTAACTTTCACGGATGGTTTCATCAGTCATGGTCGGGTCGATAAGCGGCTTCCACGCAGGGTCATCCCATGTTCCGAGATGCGTATGCATTTCAAGATACTTTTTCGGGATAGGGTGAGTGCCGACAACGACTTTGACCGCATGGCGTTTTTCAAGAAAAGCCTTAAATGTTTCAATGTAGGGACAGGGAGGATAGCCAACCACCAGGCCGGTTGCCAAATGAATAACTTCTGCGCCATTTTTCACCATCTCCTCGCCCGCATACTCGATATTGCCTCCGGGACAGCCATCACAGGTTGTAAAACCCACCAGCTCAACTTCTCTGTCCTGATATATATCAAAAGCCCCCTCCTTGTTTCTCATGGCCCGGAAACACTTTCCACCCGCACAGCGGCGGTAACGATCACAGATAATGATTCCAATCTTTGTTTTTGGATACATTTCCATTCCTTTCAATTTTTGATGGATTGATCGCCTGTGTATCTTCACCGCCGCGACCTGACGCCAACAGGTTTCCCCAATAGAGCCCCCTAACTGAAGAGTTTAACCAAAACGCCGAATTTTTCAAACAAATATTGCCTTGTTTTTTATGATTCCCATCCACCGGGGCACATTGCCACAAAGGGTTTGCGCAGCATATCCCATCTGAGGGAAATGACTCCCTGTCCCGGACCGGAAGGGAAAATCCAGGAAGGTGAGCTTGCGCTTATTTTTTTTGCATGCAGCCTCTGAGCCCTTACTTTTTGTTGGACTGACGCCAGATTCCCCATTTTTCAGCCTCCTGGATCAACTCTTCGCGGAAGTCGGGGTGGGCGATGCTGATGAGTTTTTCCGCGCGCATCCAGGTCGGGCAGGCGGTCATCCGGGCACTGCCGTATTCGGTAACAATGGTATCCACCATCTGCCTGGGAATCGTGGTAATGCTGCCCTGAGCAAGCGCCGGGATGATCCGGGACTGGAGATTGCCGCCGGCGTCCGTATAGGTCGAGGCCAGGCAAATGAAGCTCCGGCCGTTTTTGGACCAGCTTGCACCCAGGACAAAATCCCACATGCCGCCGTTTCCGGAAATCTGTTTGCCGCCCGAGCTCTCCGCATTGACCTGGGAGAACAGATCCACCTGAACGGCATTGTTGATGCTGACCATGTTATCGTTTTGTGAAATCACTCGCGGATCGTTGGTATAATCCACGTTACAGGAGGCCAGCGCCGGATTGTTGTCAATAAAATCGTAGAGGCGCTTTGTACCGATGGCAAAGGTATAGACGCAGCGGTAGCGGTCGATGTTTTTACAGGCGCCGGTCATCCGGCCCGACTCGATCATGTCCACGTAAGCATCCACCAGCATTTCCGTGTGTCCGCCCAGGTTTTTGAGATCCGAATCCGCGATCATCCGGCCCACGGCATTGGGCATGGCGCCGATGCCCAGTTGGATGCAGGCGCCGTCATGGATAAACGGCATGAGGTTGGCTGCAATCTGCCTGTCGGTCTCGGAAGGCTCAGCCAACGGTGCATCATAGAGGTCCTGATCCTCGGGGGCCTGTTCCACGATATAGTCCACCCGGGAGATATGGACCGACTCCTCGCTTCCGCCCAGGGCCACGGGCTGTTTCCGGTTGACCTCGATGATAACGACATCTGCGGCCTCGATGCAGGCCGAAGCGCTGGAGTTTTGCGGTCCAAGATTGAAAAACCCGTGCTCATCCATGGGAGCGGCCTGACAGATGGAAATCCATTTGTGCCGCCTGTCTGTCTCCCGGTTGTGATCCACGGTCCGGTATTTGCGGCTGTCGGTCAGGTGCCGGTAGTAGAAAGGCCCCCGGTGATACTGAATGGGGCAATAGTAGATGGGATTGACCTCCTGGTGCAGGATCCGGGTCAGCTTGCTCCAGTGCCAGTCAATATAAATGAAGCTTTCCGGGAAATTTGTCACAGCAGGCACGGGCGGCAGGTTGACAGCTGAATAAATGCATACATCCCGGAGTTCTTCGGCTCTTCTGGCCAGCGCCTGATCGCAGGCCACGGGCTTTCCGTTAAAAAAACCGTAATCAACCACGTCACCGGATTCAACACAGCCCACGGCCGCATCGGCAGAAACCCGTTTTCTCTGATACGCGTCCTTTTCACTCATTTCGCCTCCCTTTCGCTTAATGATAGGCTCAAGCAGTTTAAATAAAATACCGGGAACAATATGTTGCGTAAAAGAAACCGCTTATAAAAAATGATTTTGCTTATGCAAGTAAAATTCACTCATGGGCGGCTTGAGCCCTGAATATTCCCGTCTTTGCAGAAACCGACTTCGCTGAATTGGACAAAATGAATAACTATCTGAAAATTGAAGTACGTTTTGGTAGGGTAGGGTTGACCGGTAAAATGAACAGATGTCTCAGAAGAGAAAAAAGTTTAACAGGTTTTCAAAACGAATTGAGGGTGTCACGATGGTTGATCGGCGAACATGCCCGCGGATCGTATCGCATTGAGATCCTCCGGCAAATCCAATGCCAGTTCCGCCCTCGTGATAGCCAGCCGCGCATTATGTTGAGCAGCTTTTTGCATGTTTTGGTCTCCGACCTTGGCCAATGCGTGCAGTGCCTTCTGCAGGCGAATACCAACTTCGACGGCTCCGGCCCCATCGCGGGCCAGAGCCATAAACGCGTCATCGAACATATCGTGTATAGAAATTTCTGGCACCTCAATGCGATCGTATTCACATGAAATTTTATTTTCCTCTTTGACTGGCTTGCTCCACAGTACAAAAATCCGCACAAACGCGTTAATAATTTCGATCGCAGTCCCGGGGTCGTTTACCGCCGGCGAAAGGGCGCGGCTTGCAATCTCGGAAAGAACCACGAGCCCAAACCTTGGATCGTCATCAAAGGTCCGGTCGCCGGCAATCTCAAAGCAAGCCGCTATTGGCTTCGGGTCAACTTCTGAAGTATCCCCGGACGTGGTGATTATAAACGCCAAAGGCCGTCCGGGCATGGAAAAAGTCCCTGGTATCGCAGCAACCTCAATTCGTACATTTGATTGCTCCGCGTATTTCTGAAGCCGGGAAACCTTGATTTGCTGCACGTAGCCCACCGTCTCTCCGTAAACGGGCTCACCTTTGTCGGCCCTTGGCTGGACTGAAACGCCTCCGAGTGTGGGCTTCCGCAGGCGGGTCTGCAACGCCTTGGCAGCAGCTAATTCAGCTTTGTCGATTATTGTCCCAAGACGCCCCAGGCGCGCAATTCGATCCACCCACCGCAAAAAGGTCAGGATTACGGCAGCAAAGGCAAACAGCGTGAGGCAGAACAGGGCAAAACGACCTCCTTTGTCATAAAGGCCGTTCAGAAGAGCAATAAGAGAGACAATGCTGAAAATAAACGATCCAATGAAACTGGAAAGGGCGTTTTGTGAAACGTCATCGGAGAGAACAAGCGGAAAGCTGCGCGGGGTAGCCGAACGGCTTGCCGAAGCGTAGGAGGAGACCATTGAGCCGACTGCAAAGGTGGCGATCACCAGCATACTGGCGGCAATGATTTTTAACAAAGTTTCAACCGTCTCGGCCGAGATATCCGGGACAAACGCTGGAACGTTTCCGAAATCCGCGGCCTTGGCCAGAAACGCCAGACCGATTGACAACATGCACATCGCAAAGGGCCTGAACCATAACCGTTCTCGCAGTCGGCTCACAAGGAGCTTCAACCTGCTGATCATTTTGAAAATCCTTTCATAATTGCACTTTTTGCCCTCGCTGCAATGGCAAAGAGTGCTTTGTAAGCGCCTGTCTCAATTTGTGCCCAATTCCGGTGAAAAAGGGTTCAGCATCAGCGCCTCCAGGCCGGGAGCGGCATGCAAAAGCATAAGTCGTTTCCGTGCCTGCCTTACAAAAATCCGGAAACGGCGCACCTTCTGACAGCCCTTCACGAGCCCCTCGGGCAATCGTTTTATAGCGTGCCGTAAGTCCAACCCCAGTTAAGCGTCAACCAGGCCGTCACCCGCTCATCCAGGGTGACGGCGGCACCTCAGTCATTCCTGCGTTCTCCACAACCGGACGGCATGCCTCACAGGCGCCTGCTCCTTGGCGTCCTGTGCAGTTGTTGGGTCAGCGCTTCCCGATTAGCCACCCTGAATCAGATAATTTCAGCCTGTTGTTCGATTTTTGTCAACTCTGCAGAATTCGAATACAAGTATGTTGGTCAGTGCAAAGACACCAGCTAAATCGAGATGAAAATATGCTCTGTCATCTATTCCGATCATTGCTCTGGCAGGTACTTCCTGATCTCCTTGCCAATATAAAATGTATAGCGGCACGTATGGCAGCCCGGGCAACCGAATCGCAATATCCGCGCCCTCAATCATTTCACCGCCGATTTCAATGGCTCGATTGACCAGCTGATCCGAAGCTTTTTCGAAACGTTTGGCCAAAGGCTGAGTAGCAAGGGCATGAGCTCCGGTAAAAAACATCCGTCCACCGGGAAGTTCCTGCGGCACAGTCAGCCGTCCACTTGGTGGCACTCCTTTGGAAAAAGATAAGGTGGTTAACAGTAAAATGCCAGCCTGATAACTGACTGGATGGTCGGCATTGCTTGCCATATTGATTCGCTGATTGGCCGGATCAATTATATATTGGACACCCAACAGAGGCACTTTAAAAAATTTGCCATCCCATACCGCACCGACAGACTCCGCTGCTTGTTGAGGTGAACGATTACATAGATCGATCCATGATTCCGCTGGTATTTGCTCCGCCCACCGGAACAATTCTTTTTGAGATGACGCCATTTGATTTATACCTCTATGCGTTAATGGCCGACAACGTTCAGCTTAATCGGCCGGGTACCGGATTTCCGCAAATGATGGCAGCGGCCGCCGCTATCCCGGCGGCGATCAGGACATCTGCCCTGGATTCATGCCGACCCACGATGTCGATTGCAGTGCCGGGATCATTGATTCCTGGCGACAATGCCCGCCCGGTATGGAATGAACCTCCAGCCATTCAGGGAAAACCGATCAATTCTTTTCGCTCTTCGTCCCATAGTTTCAGACGAATCCCGGACAGGCTTTTCCGGATAGTAAGTGGTGGCTTGTTTTTAAGCTCCGGCACGGAATCATGGCACTGCTTGAGTTGATAGTTCGGAATCCGGGGACTCAGATGATGAACATGGTGATATCCGATGCTGGCTGTCAACCAACGCAGTACCGCCGGCAACTTATAAAAAGAACTGCCTTCCATGGCTGCCCGCAACGCATCCCACTCCTGCCTGCGCGCCCAATATACGCCTTGGAACTGGTGTTGCACATAGAAAAGCCAAATTCCCATTATTCCCGCAAACCAGATCACCGGCAGCTGAATGAGAATAAACGTTCGCAAGCCTATGGTTTGCACAGCGGCCATAACCAGGAGGACGATGAATAGGTTGGTAAACACGACACTGGCACGTGCTTTGCGCTTTGACATTCGCCCTGGTAATCGAAAACGAAGCACAAAACTGAAAATAGCGCCCATGCCTAAAAGTATCAAAGGATTACGGTATATGCGGTACGCTATCTGATGTGTCCTAGATGCTTTTTCAAATTCTGTTCGGGTCATGGTCCAGATATCGCCAAACCCGCGTGCGTCAAGGTCGGCATAGCTGGCATGGTGCCGAAGATGACTCAATCGCCAGTCATCAAACGGGGTGAATACCAACAGACCCAATGCATGGCCGAAGAAAGTGTTGACCCTCTGCAGAGGAAACAGCGAGCCATGAACGCAGTCATGAAAAAGAATGAAAATCCTGACAAGAAACAAGGACGCAATAAACGACAGCATCAGGGTCAACCAATATGGGTATCCTTCATGAATCAGCCAAATCATAATCAGCCACAGGCAGCCGTAAGGCAGAAGGGTATTTGTCAATTGCCAGGCGGCTTTTATGGTACTTGGCCGGCGAAAGTTCCTTAGCGCAGAATACCACGAAGGCCACTCATGATCTGAGTTTCTTTTTTGGTGTGTGCTCTGGTAATCATTTTTTTCAGACATCTTATGCCTGCACCCCCTGGCATACCTTGGTTATGTTTGTGCTTTACAACGCCGGTAATCAGACGCGCGGATTTTTGGGCCGGCTGAACTGGCATTGTTATATTTTCTATTTTGCTGCTGCAGCCTTTGCCATACCGGCAAGAGCCTTTTCAATTTTTGAAATCATTTCCTCGCAGCCGGAAACATTGTGCCTTTTTTTCAAATATCTAGGATCGTTATATGATATCCATATGTTGTCTTCACAATCTTTCCAGATTAGAGCTTTTTGCGGCAGATCAATGGCCACGCTTTGCTGACACTTCATAAGCGGGCTTCCCACTTTAGGATTCCCGAAAATTATCAGTTCGGTTTCCCGCAGCTTTACCCCTGCTTTTTTAGCTGCTTCAGAGTGTTTAACTCTGTTAAATACTGTCATGCCGTTGTCTTTCAGAACACTTTCCAGTCTGTCTCCGGTTTCTTTCATTCCGAAAGAACTTTTAACGTCAATCATGCCCTCGGCTGCGTATGCTGAAACTGTCATTACCAGTACCGTCAATATAGCGGATATGAATGTTTTCATTTTATACTCCTTTCTATTTCGGTATAATGACATAACGCACAGATGCCCGCTTCCAGGCGTCCTATGCCGTTGTTGGTTCTATCTGCACAAATTAAATTTAAGTTTTTATTGATAAAGTGCAAAACCGGTTTCAATGAAAAAGGGCTTCATGAATAAAATCAAATATTTGATTTTATTCATGAAGCCCTTTTTCATTGCGGATAAGAACTCCGGGACCAGACGCATGATTCCGGAAAATGATCAGAAGTCTCGTGCTGGATTTCCGCAAATGATATCAGCGGCCGCCTCTATCCCGTCGGCGGTCACGGCATCTTTCCAAAGTTCATGCCGGTGCTTTATTCCGTGGCCGGTCAAAACGTAAATGCCGCGTACACCGGCGTTTTCCGCAAACGCCACATCATGGGGATGATCCCCTATCGCAAAAGACCGGGAAAGATCGATTCCGTGATCCTTTTCCGCCTTTTTGAGAAAATAGGGCTTTGGCTTGATGCATTCGCAGCCGTCCGAAGAATCATGGGGGCAGACGTAGGTATCTGTGATCCGGATTCCGCATTCGGCCAGGTAAGACACCACATGCCCGTTGACGCACCCGACATCGTCCATTGTCAGCAATCCCTTGGCAACGCCGGACTGATTGGTAACAATAAACAGCTCAAAGTGCTCGTTTAAACGGCGCAGAGCAGAAACGGTTCCTGCAAAAAATATCACCTGCGAAGGCCGGGAGAGATGGCCCCGGTCCTCGATAATGGTACCGTCCCGGTCCAGAAAGACCGCGGGCCGCTTTATGTTGTTTTCAATGGCCATGGAGTCAGACGCCTTGTTTTAACCCTTATCTCCGGACGAGTTTTTCCCAAAACCCCTTCGCCTTTCAAGCAATAATTTCCAGCGTCGCTGACGATGCCGGTAAAAAAATATGCGCAAAAAGCCAAACCATCGGTGAAAATAAGCCGGCGCTGATTTCAATCTTATCCGTGTGTCGAAATCCGGGCGATCATTTTATTGCTTTCCTTTATGAGCCAAAAAAAGTTCAGCTGCCGGGTTTGCGAAGTCGGCTGGCGCAACAGTTTCGCCGAAGAATCCTTTTCCGGTGTCATCCAAATCAATCCATCCTTGAAAAGTAAAAATATATATAATCTTCTTCTATCCCGGCTTTACGCAACCTGGTGGAAAGCAATGCAGCCGGTTTTCCAAAATGGCCTATGCGTTTTTCCAGGTTGTTTTTATGCAAACGCAGATCATCGTCGGATATCAACTTAAGTTCCGGCAAAGAGGTCCTGGTTTTATCAGATTTGATTTTTTCTTTTATTTTTTTCGCAATGGTTGAATATGGAATACTTCCTTTCAAATCTTTCGTAAGCATATAACGCGTTTTGGCATCGTCGATACTTCTTGTCAGCTGCTGAAAAGCCTGCCATTTCATATCCAATAATTTTTCTGACCGAAGATGAGAAAGACAAAGCCTGAAGTTTTTGTCTTTGGCATCATCATGGCGCCGGCGGCTGCTGTCGCTGCTTTTTTTCATGCTGTTTATGCACTTCTGTATTTCGTTTCGGGCGTCCTTTCCAGTTTCAGCAACAGATGCCTTCAGAAACGATCTGTCGATTAAAAAATCAGGATTTTCATCCAGAGAATCCAAATACTTTTGCCTGGTTTCACGTGTTCCGCATCGCAAGGTATAACCTAAACTGAGCGATTTAAAGCAAAAAAAGTCCCCCACCCGAAGGATAATGTGTTATAATGTTTGCTAAAACCAACGAAAGCAATAGCAACCACAA
>NZ_JBSRLA010000005.1:0-85046 GCF_055149105.1 Desulfosalsimonas sp.
CTGCAATTTTTTGGGGCGGGTTATTGCTGCGGGATAAGGGGCGTTACACTATTTTGCTTCTGTAATGCGAAATACCGTTACACTATTTGAATCTTACCACTGGATTAAAACAAGAGCAACTTGACTAAAGCATGAAAACGGCCATCCGCGCGAAATTTTATTCAGTAGTTGCGGAGAACGAAAAGCTTGCAGTTTATCGACCGAGTATTGTAACTTCTTGTCAAGGTTTAAAAAATAGCCTTGAAATGGTTTGTCCAGGTAATTCGCCTTGGAAATTCTTTTTGCGATGATTAATATGGAGCGTATGGCTTGAACAATTTTTTAAAGCAAGTACAAGACCTTATAGATATCGGAGATGTTCGGATATCTGAGCATGGATATGATGAATTGTCTGAAGATGAACTAACCGCAAGGGAATTGCTTGCCGGTGTAAAAAATGCCATAATTGTTGAAGAATACCCGGATTATAGCAAAGGGCCATGTGTTTTAACCTTGCAGCAAGACCGATCAGAACGTCCTGTCCATGTCGTATGGGGGATTCCAAAAGGAAATAGCAAACCTGTTGTTCTCGTCACGGCATACAGGCCGGACCCGGAAAGATGGGATAAAAATTTTTTGAAGAGGCGACAATCATGAAAAAGCGTAAAAAAACCAAATATCTCCATGAAGGCTGCTACGTGGCTGAAATTGAAGTGGAGGTATTGGAAGATGAAGGGGGATGGTCTCCATATCTTAGCATCAATGATGCTTACAGATTGGATGATGCCCGAGAGGCTCTGCGCAAAGGCGATTTGAGATCAGCAGCAAAATATGGCCGTATTTATGAACTTCGGCCTGTGGCACATCAGTGAACTGCTCTAACTCTTTTATGTTCAAATTCTGTTTGTATTTGTAACCATGTTAGCAACAGGAGTTTCTCAGAGGCCCGGAATGTGGATTTTATAGAAATGGAAAGAGTAAACCGCCCCGCCATCATCTCAAAGCCCATTCCACCTGCACCAGACACAAACGCCCTGCTGTAGTTTTATTGCATTTTACCATATATTTTGGTAGTTACAGAAAATACGGAAACGCTTACCGGATCAATTGCAACGGCATGTCAAAGGCTGTTTCCGCCTCCTCCTATTTTCGGAGAAAACATGAAAAAGCCGAACCATAGCCAGAACAAAACCCCCGGGCAATCAAGTACAACCTGGATTCCCGACCCGGCCGCCCTCCGGGAACAAGCCGAGCAAAAAGCAAAAGACATGCGCCTTCCGGATTTCGATTCCATGACCAAGCCTGAAATCCAGCAGGCATTTTATGAAACCCGGGTCAGGCAGATCGAAACCGAGCTGGAAAACCGGCATTTGCGTAAAGGACTTGAACAATACGGTGACCATGAGGAACTTTTTACTGCAATAACTGAAAACATTCTTGACCTGGTCGCTTTGACAGACCTGGAAGGAAACCTCGGGTTTGTGGGGAAATCCCATGAAATATTCGGCTATGAACGAAACTCCCTGATCGGAGAAAACTTTCTGAATTACGTGCATCCTGACGACCTCCCCCGGGTTCTGGAGGCTTTCAAGGATCTTGTTGCATCCGGTGCTCCGCCCAGAACCGAATATCGATTCAGATGCAAGGATGGCTCCTATCTCTGGATTGAAACAAGGGGCACTTTATTAAAGGATGAAAACGGCCATCCACGCGGGATTTTGTTCAGTTCAAGGGATATCACCCGGCGAAAAGAAGCACTGCAGCGCTCTTAGAACTACTACCGTGCCATATTTGAAACATCCGGCGCTGCAATAATGATTATTGAACAAGACACCCGCATTTCTCATGTAAATTCCCGTTTTGAGAAACTGTTCGGATATTCCAGACAGGAGGCAGAGGGCCAAAAATGCTGGACCGAGCTGGTGCATCCCGAAGATTTGGAAAGGATAAGGAAAAACCACGATTTGCGCCGGCAGGCTCCTGAAGCCGCCCCCTTCAACTATGAATTCCGTTTTTTTATTCGAAACGGTGAGCTGCGCCACGGCTACCTGACCGTGAACATGATTGCAGACACAACCCAGAGCCTGGTTTCTCTTGTGGACATCACAGATCTGAAAAAAGCAGAAGCGGCCATTGAAAACGAGCGCAGCTATCTGTCGGCAGTGATCGACAATATCGGGGAGGCCATTGTTATCTGCGATGCAGAAGGCCGGATTTCGCGCTTCAACGAAACGGCCCGGCGGCTGCACGGCCTTCCTGAACAGTCTGTTTTACCGGAACAATGGGCCGAGCACTATGATCTGTATCAGCAGGACGGCATCACGCCGCTGCCCAGGGAGGAAATCCCGCTGTTTCGAGCACTGCAGGGCCTGCCTGTTATAAATGAAGAAATTGTGGTGGTGCCCAAAAACAGCCGGCCATATTCCCTGGTCTGCAACGGACAGGCGCTGACCAACGAACAAGGCCAGATAGTTGGTGCGGTTGTTGACATGCACGATATCACGGAGCGCAAAAAATCCGAGGAAAAACTGCAGAAAAACGAGGCTTTTTTGACCGCGGTTTTTGAGAGCATCCAGGATGGCATCAGTGTGTTAAACAACGATTTGACCATTCGTTACACCAATTCTGTAATGCAAAAATGGTATTCTCAGTCCGGGCCGCTTGAAGGCCAAAAATGCTATCAAGCCTATCATAACAGGGATAAACCCTGCCCGAATTGTCCTTCCCTGTGATGTCTTGAATCCGGCGGGGTTGAAATGGAAGTCATTCCGGGGGCGCCTTACGAGGATTCTCCCCTGAAATGGGTGGAGCTGTTTACCTTTCCCATAAAACAGGAAAACGACGGAAAAATCACCGGTCTTGTGGAATATGTAAGGGATATAACCGAGCGCAGGCAGGCGGAAAAAGAACGTGAAAAACTGCAGGTCCAGCTTTATCAGGCCCAAAAAATGCAGTCCATTGGGCGCCTGGCCGGCGGTGTGGCCCATGACTTCAACAACAAGCTTTCCATCATCAATGGCTATGCCGAGATGGCGCTTGACGTGCTCGAAAAATCAGATCCCCTTTATGACAATATCCGGGAAATCCACCGTGCCGGCATGCATTCAGCCGACATTGTCAGACAATTGCTGGCCTTTGCCCGTAAACAGACAATCAGCCCCATGCAGATGGATTTAAATGACACCATAGGCAGCCTGCTGAAAATGCTGCAGCGTCTCATCGGCGAAAATATTGAGCTTGTATGGCATCCGGGAAGCCATTTGTGGCCGGTCAAAACAGACCCTTCCCAGGTTGACCAGATCATGGCCAACCTGGCCGTCAACGCCAGGGATGCCATATCTGACGTGGGAAAAATGACCATAGAGACAAAAAATGTTGTTTTTCACAATGACTGCTGCAAAACCCACGTGGAATCCACTCCGGGCAATTATGTCATGCTGGCGGTAAGCGACAACGGCTGCGGCATGGACAAGGACGTTCTTGACAAAGTCTTTGAACCCTTTTTTACAACCAAGGATGTCGGCGCGGGAACCGGCCTGGGCCTGCCCACGGTTTACGGTATTGTCAGGCAGAATAACGGCTTTGTAAATATCTACAGCGAACCCGGAGCGGGAACCACGGTTAAAATATACCTGCCCGGCCATACATCGCCAGAATCCGGCCCCGCGCCCACAGAAAAATCCGGCAGACAAACGCCCACCGGCTCTGAGACCGTCCTTCTGGTAGAAGATGAGCCGGCGATTCTGCAGATGGGCAAAGAGATGTTGGCAAACCTGGGTTACACGGTTTTAACGGCGGCCAGGCCGTCGGCTGCATTACAACTGGCCGAAGAACATGAGGGTGAAATAGAGCTGCTCATCACCGACGTGATCATGCCGGAAATGAACGGACCCGATCTTGCCGCGCAGATTCATCTTCTGCAGCCGGATATCAAAACCATCTACATTTCAGGTTATACCGAAGATGCCATTGCCCATCACGGAGTGCTTGACAAGGGCATTCAATTCATTCAGAAACCTTTTTCCATACAGGATCTGGGACTGAAGGTGCGCGAGGCGCTCGAACAGCAAGGGATATAATTTTAAAAAAGTTTTGAAAGGATAAAAGCTTTACGCGGATGCGAAAGCGGAAAAAAAGAACTTATGGATTCTGAAATTGAACTGCTCCGGGCAATGATAAAAGCCCTGCCCGACCCGGTGTTTGTGATTACAGAAACCGGGCATTACCTGGAAATCGCCGGCGGCAAGGACCCGGCCTATTATCATGACGGTGGTGATTTAAAAGGCCTGTCTCTACATGACGTGCTGCCGGAAGACAAGGCAGACTGGTTTCTGGAGCAGATCAGGGAAACTTTGGAGCAAAACCGGCTGCAGACGGTCCAGTACGCGCTTTCACAAAATGACGTCAAAGGCCTGGAGCAAGCACCCGGACCGGACGGGAATATCCATTTTGAAGGCCGGCTACAGCCCCTGCCCATAACCCTCCGGGGCGAACGCGCCGTGGTCTGGGCGGCGCGCAATATCTCCTCCCAGCGTGAATTGGAAATGAAGCTTCAGCAGCTGAGCGAAACCGACCCCCTGACAGGGATTTTCAACCGGCGCAAATTTCTGGAGCAGCTTGACAGGTGTTTTCGCAAATTCAAGCGTTATAACCGGCCAACAGCCCTGATCATATTTGACATTGATCATTTCAAGCGGATTAACGACAGCTTTGGCCACAGTACAGGCGATAAGGTGCTGTGCCGGCTTACAAAAGATTGTGCGCAACAGCTCCGGCAAGTCGATTCCCTCTACCGGATCGGGGGCGAGGAATTTGCCGTGCTGCTTCCGGAAACAAATGCAGAAAATGCATGCCAACAGGCAGAGCGACTGCGGCAAGTATCAGAGCAGTTAAGGGTTGAGGTTCGGCAATCGCCGGTTAAAATCTCCATCAGCGTTGGGGTGAGTGAATTTACGGATGCGGATACCAGTATAGAGGATTTGATGAAACGGGCCGATGCCCGCCTCTATGAAGCCAAGGGAAACGGCCGCAACCGCGTGGTGGGAGATTGAACAGCTTTCAAGGAGCAAAAAAATCATGAAAAAGATCTGTATCGGCTTAATGTGGGTATTTGTTTTGTCTTTTCATCTGCTGGCCGCCCCCGGGCCGGCTGCAGCGGAAAAAACACATCTGTCAATCCGCCCATTGCAGAGACCATAATGATCGGAACCCAGATACAGCAAGGTGTTTCTTTTACCTCCCGGGGGCAGGTGATAAGCGAAAAATAACAAGGGGTGGGTTGGTTTCTGCTTCATTGATAGACTTTTCTGGCCCCGTTTGGCTGGAGCTCTTTTTCCAGTTCCGCGAGGTTATCTGTTTTGCCCATGGCAATCACCGTGTCCCCCGCCCGGATCAGGGTCTCATGGGAGGGGTTGAACAGCATCTCCCCATCCGGGGTTTTCACGGCAATGATGATCAGATTGTATTTTTGCCGGATTCCTGAATCTTTGAGCATAAGCCCGGCAAGCGGGGAGCTTTCCTCCACCGGAATTTCATCCATCTGAATATCTTTTCGGTTATAGGTAAACACCAGGTCCAGAAAACTGGTCACCGAGGGCCGCAGCAGGCGCTGGGCCATGCTCACCGCGCCGACTTCGTACGGTGATTCCACCCGGTTGGCGCCTGCAGCAAAAAGTTTTGCCCTGGCCTTGACACTGCTGGCCCGGGCCAGGATGAAAATATCCGGGTTGAGCTGCCGGGCGGTCAGAACCAGAAACACATTGTCCGTATCCGTTGCCAGGGCGGCAATCAGGGCCCTGGCATGGGAAACCCCCGCCCGCAGCAAAACATCCTCCTCGGTGGCATCCCCGGATATGTGCAGAATATTTTCAGATTCCATCTGCTCGATGCGGCTTTGCTCCTTTTCAATCACCACGGGCTCAATGCCGTGGGCCCGGAAGCTGTTGCACAGCACCAGGCCGATACGGCCATATCCGCAAACGATATAATGATCTGTCATTTTTTTGATTTTTTTGTCCAATACCCGCCTCCCGAAAATGGTCCGGATTTGCGTTTCCACCAAAAACTGCACCAGCGCACTGGTGACATACAGAAAAGACACGGCCCCCATGGCCACCAGAAATATGGTAAACACCCGCCCGGTGTAGCCCATGGCATGGACCTCGCCATAGCCCACGGTGGTCATGGTGATAACGGTCATGTAGGTGGCATCCAGCAGACTCCAGCCTTCGATGATCATGTATCCGAAGGTTCCGAACAGCGTGGTGACAGCCAGCAGGCCAAGGGCGAAACGAAGATGTCTGGAAATGTCGGTCAAATGGTTTTCAACCTGTTTGCGTTGGATACAGTCCGGTTATTAAGTCTTGGAAGCCGCAGGATGTTAGTGTATATCAGATCATGTTGATGCACCAGAAAAAACAAATCCCCACAAAAGCGGGGAAATACCTTTTATAAAACATTCCGGGGGTTTGGTCAACCTGCGGTTTTGGGAAGAATTGTTGATGCGCGAAATTTTGTGCAAAAACAGCAAAATAATTCAGGTGCAAAGATGAAAATCAGAATCAAAATCATGCTGGGTTTTTTGATCCTTGCGGTGATGCTGGCAGTGGCCGGAGCGGTTTCCGTTTACGAGCTGCGATCCGTGGGCACCTCGGTCCAGGGCCTTCTGGATGACAACTACCGAAGCATTGAGGCCGCAAAAAAGATGATTGAAGCCCTGGAGCGCCAAGACAGCGGCATGCTCCTGCTGCTTTCCGGAAAATGGAAACAAGGCCGGCAAACCATCCAGGCCGCGGATGAAAAATTCACGGACGCCCTGGAGACTGCAAAAAACAATTTGACCATCCCGGATGAAAAAAGCTATGTGGAGCGGATTCACAAGGCTTACCAAAAATACCGCCTGCTGTGGGACCAGCCCATTGCCGGCACATCCCGGGAAGGCAACCTGGGATGGTACTTCGAGGACGCGCACAAGGCCTTTAACCTTGTCAAACTGGAAGTGCAGGAACTGATGGCCATTAACGACAGTGCCATGTACAAAACCGCATCCAGTCTCAAAACCAGAGCGCACAGGGCCGTGATGCCGGGCATTGTGGCGATTTTGTCGGCCCTGGTGCTCTCGCTGCTCTTTAGCTACTTTGTCAATATTTATATTGTCAATCCCATTCTTTCGATCATCAGCGCCATTGAAACCTTTTTGAAAACCAATGAACCCGTTCATTTGAAAATCGCCACAAATGATGAAATCAATGACCTGGCGGCATCTGTGTCCAACCTGGTGGCCATGGTGCAAAGAAACCGCAATGACTCAAGGCGTTGACGGAATGAGCGAAGCCGCAAAAGAGGTATTGTGATGCGACCGCAGATCATCATCCGGTACATGGGGTTTGTACTGCTGTTTAATGCCCTGTTTTTGCTGATTTCTGCCATTGTATCAGCAGTAAACGGGGACACGGCACGGCTGCCGCTTTTATACAGTGCCGGGGTTACGGCTTTAATCGGGGTTTTTCCGATAATATATGTCCCGCCGGTTGAAAACATCCACAACGATGAAGGCCTGGCCATTGTGGTGGCCGGCTGGGTGATGTCCGCACTGATCGGGACCTTGCCCTATATCATGTGGGGCGGGCCCTTTACTTTCACAAATGCATGGTTTGAAAGCGTTTCAGGATTTACCACCACTGGCTCCTCAATTCTGTCAAGCATTGAAGCCCTTCCCCTGGGCCTGCTTTTGTGGCGGTCTTTAACCCACTGGATCGGGGGCATCGGCATTGTGGTTTTCATGCTGGCCGTGGCGCCATGGACCGGCCAGGCGGCAATGGTGCTTTACAAAAACGAAATTTCCTCGCTTGCCGTGGAAAATTTCCGCTACCGCACCCGTAAGACCCTGCAGATTCTGCTGGTCGTCTATCTGGGCCTGACTGCAGCGGAAACCCTTTGTCTGCTGCTTGCGGGAATGGGCTTTTTCGACGCCCTCACCCACTCTTTTGCCACCATTGCCACTGGCGGCTTTTCCCCGCGAAACAACTCGGTTGCATATTTTAACAGTCCGCTGATTGAAAGCATTATCATTGTCTTTATGATCCTGTCCGGAATCCATTTTGCCCTGATTTTTTTAACCCTCACCCAAAACATCAAAAGAATCTGGAAATCCGCAATTGTCCGCTATTACCTGGTGGCCATGGCCGTCGGCGTGGCCGTGGTTTCACTAAATATCTGGGGCGATGTGTATGCCGATTTCTGGCAGGCCCTTCGGGCTGCGGCCTTTCAGGTGGTCTCACTGGGCACGAGCACGGGTTTTGCCACCGCTGACACCAATGTATGGCCGGGCTTTTCAAAGCTGATCCTGATTCTTTTTTCCCTGCAATGCGCTTGTGCGGGTTCCACCTCCGGGGGCATCAAAGTTGATCGGGTGGTTGTGTTCGGCAAAAGCTTTCTCAGCCAGTTCCGGAAAATGAAACACTCCAGGGCCGTGGTGGCCCTGAAGCTGGACGGAACCGTGATGGATCCGGCAATTGTTGAGGCGGGGATTGTCTATATTGTCCTGTATCTTTGCGTGGTCTGCATCTCGGCGCTGATGCTGACATTTATGGGCATTGACCTGATGACGGCTTTTTCCGGTTCCGTGGCGGCCATGGGCAATGTGGGCCCGGGTTTTGGCATGGTCAGTTCGCTTTCCAATTTCGCCATGCTGCCGGATGCCGCCAAGTGGACACTCACCCTTGTCATGCTGCTGGGCCGCCTGGAAATCTTCGGCCTGCTGATGTTTCTGTTCTACCGCATGATCCGGTAGAAGTTATTGGCGGTTGCCCCGGATTCTCCGGGCATTATTTCTAGTAAATACCGCCCATGTTTGCCGAGGCATGCACGGCAAGCAAAAAAAAGGCAATGCGCCCCATGATTTCTCCGGCCAGCACAAGAACCGGCACCCAGGCGGCAACGGTTCTCATCCGCCATATGGCCATAAGCGGTACAACAAGGCCCACGATGATCCTGGCCCAGTACAGCGGCGAGGAAATGTAGTTCAGGCCGGTCTGGCGCATCACCGTGCCGCCCGAAAGCCAGAGAAACGGCACCACCAGGTAGACCACGAGCCCGACAATGAGGCTTACGGCCAGAATCCGGGTGATCATGGGCATTTTTTCTGCAGGCGTGAAATACGCGGCAAAGCCCGCCCCCACCATGGCAGCGGTGAGCAGGAAAAACACAAACGGCAGGACATTGTTTAACGCGGGAAAACCCGGCGGCGAATAGGTCATGCCCGTAAAAAACAGGGCGATCAGCCCGACGGCGGCTGCGGCAAATGACAGCCCGGCATTGACCCTGCCCCTGGCGGTTAGAAACCCGACAATCACCAGGGCCGTGAACACCCCTATTCCCAGGGCCTCCCTGGAAAGCCAGGCCCTGCCCAGGTGCTTGATCGCCAAAGGCGCGCCCAGGGGGTGGCCCAGGTGAAACAATGATGCCACAAGCCCTGCAATGAGCAAAAGCGCGGCTGTCATCCACTCCGGCCGGACACTGCCGGCCGGGCCGTCTGCGGCGTGCTGGCGTATGGCGCTGATGGCCACAAGGCCCACTGCGGTCTGGCTCAAAACCGTAAATATGACCAGGGGCAGTTCCATCTGGCTCATAATTTCCTCCTTATCATTTTGGGCATGGCCGGCAGGCGAAACCGCACGGACGGATTCAGGGAAGGATAGCGCGGAAATCCGGCCGGGTACTGCACCGCGTTGGCCTCGTCGAATTCGGCCAGGTCCACGATCTGCAGCGCATCTGTGGGACAGCTCAAAACGCAGGCCGGCTTGCGGTCGTCATCGAGCCGCTGCCAGCAGAAGCTGCATTTTTCCGCCCTTTTGAGCACCGGGTTATACCGCGGGGCACCGTAGGGACAGGAGCGGATGCAGTTGCCGCAGCCGATGCATTTCTCCTGCTCGTGGACGACCACGCCGTCGGCCTCGCGTTTGTAATAGGCCACAACCGGGCAGACGTTAAGACATGTCGGATTTTCGCAGTGGTTGCAGGCCAGGGAATAAAACGCCCGCTCCCGGTGGGGGTAGATCTCTTCCTTGAGTTCGTAAACATCGCGCCAGATCACGCCGCTTTCCTGGTGATACTGATTCTTGCAGGCCATGGCGCAGGTAAAGCAGCCGATGCAGCGTTTGGCGTCAATATAGAATGCAAGCTGTTTTTTCATGATCGCCCCTCCTTATACCTTTTCCACATCTGCGAACTGGTCGTGTATGGCCACACCGGGTGCGCCGGTCTTGTATTTGCCCATATCCGATGAGGTGTCGTCCACCACGTTCTGGCAGTTGTAGGCATTGTTTCGAAACCAGGCCTCATACATCATGACCACGTCTGCGGGCACATTTTGCGTAAGTTTGACCTCGAGTTCCACCTCCCCGACCTTGTTGAAAACCCGGACCTGATCACCGTCGCCGATTCCCCGCTCACGTGCGGCCAAAGGATGCAGGTAGCAATACGGCTTTTTGTTAAAATCCTCCATCCAGTCAATATTAATAAACTGGGAGTGAATACCGAACTTGGTGTGCGGCGTGAGCAGCCGCAGCTTGTCATAGGGTTTTCGGGCCGCCTTGAATTTGGGCAGGGCCTGGTGGCCGTGTTGTGCGCAGAGATCGGACCTGAATTCGTATTTTTTCGAAGGCGTGCCGAATTCCAGGTCATGCCAGGAGGCCGGATGCATTTTGGCCTTGGCCGGGCCCTTTTTCAGGTCCTCCCAGGAATCGATGCCAAACAGGTCGTAAATGTCCTGGTTAAACTCCTTGATCATCCACTGCCGGGTATCGACTTTCGTGGGGAAAGTGCAGGAGCCGGGCTTGAGTTTGTTCATGCGCGCGGAAAGCGCGGCCGCGATCTCGGTGTTGGACTTGGCCTCATACATGGGCTTTATGGCCTGCTCGTTGACAGAAAGCCAGTAATGCCAGTAGCTTGCGTTGATGGTGTGTTCTTCGAACAACGTGGTCACCGGCAGCACGATATCCGAGAGTTCCACTGTCTGGGTGAAAAACTGCTCCACACTGACGATGAGTTCGGGCTTCTTGAAGGCCTCAAGCATTTTGGGCCGGTCAAAGTCCTGGGAAAGCACGTTCTTGCACGAAATCCAGAGCACCCGGATGGGCGGATCATCGGCTGTCAGAAGCATCTCCGCGGTCTTGTTGATGTTCAATGCCCGATCCGTGTATTCGGCCTCCTCATCGCCTGAAAAGTCAAAGTCGCCCTTGGGGCCTTTGCCCCCCAGAAACCCCTTTGCGCCCTCGGGGCGCTTCTGGAGCAGGGCGTGGTAGTTAAAGCCCCAGGTGCGCATATGGCCGTAACGGGCACCGCCGCCGGTCTTGCCGACATTTCCGGTCATGGCGGCCAGCGCGTCAATGGAGCGTACCGTGGCCCCGCCGTTGACATGGCGCTGCAGGCCGTAGCCGATCCATATGGTGGCCGGCTTTGCTGTGGCAAATTCTTCTGCAACCTCAACAATCTGCTGCCGGGGAATGCCTGATTTTTCCGCGGCCCACTGCACCGAGATCTCATTTCGCAAATAATCGGCAAACTCGTCAAAGCCCACGGAATTTGCATCCACCCAGGCTTTGTCAAAAAGTCCCTTGTCCAGGATGTGTTTGGCCATGCCCAAAGCCAGAGCGCCGTCCATGGAGGTGTCAACCTGCCAGTAAACGTCGGCCTTGGCCGCGGTCTGAGTGAACACCGGGTCGATGCAGACCACCTTGGCGCCCCGGTCCTGTGCCGCGTAAATGTATTTCATGGTATGCACGGAGTTCCAGGCCGGATTGGCGCCCCACAGGATGATATAGCGCGAGTTGACCATGTCCTCCGGATCATTGCACCACATATCGCCCAGGTCGTAATTCTGGGCATCAATGCCCGCGGGCCAGCACGGTGTTCCCACAAGGCGCGTGGTGTAGCCAAGGGAGGTCATCATGCCCTCCACTGCGTAGTTGGTGATCCCGAAGTTGCCGGAATACTTGGTCAGACCCAGGCCGAGCATGGAGTCGTCCTTGTCATTGATCTCCACGAGCTTTTTGGCGATCATGTCCATGGCCTCGTCCCAGGAAATGCGCCGCCAGTTGCCCGAGCCCCGGCCGTCCTGGATCATTGGATACTTGATCCGGTCCGGACTGTAGGGCCGGCGCGTGTAGGCATAGCCCTTGACGCACAGGCCGCCGTCGGTGAAGGTCGATGCCTGAGCACCTTCTATGAACTGCAGCACGCCGTCTTTTACATAGCTTTTAATGGAGCAGGTGTCATAGCAGTTGCGCGGGCAGGCGTTGCGGTATATTTCATAGTCGCCCTCGTAGATAATTTTCCCGGCTTTGGCGTCAAAAGGCCTCAGCAGGCCGCCCGGCATCGCGGCCAGCGCGCCCGCCGCAGCCAGGCACCGGAAAAATTTCCTGCGCGACATGGGACATCCGATGGCCTGTTTTACGCTGTCTGCATCCCGTTTATCCATTCCATCCTCCCTGTTTCAGGTGTTGATTTCTCTGCGTATTGATAAGCACGGCCTGGTTTTCCACCCATTGGCCGGCCAGCGCTGCGGCCCGGACAATGGCCGGATGCGCGGACTCTGCCCGGCTGACACGTTTGACAAATGCGGGTATCCAGGCGGCCATGTGCCGGCACACGAAAAATTGCCGCAGCTCGTCGAGTTCGGCGGACCCGCCCTGCTCTGCCGCCTTTTCCAAGACCAGGGCCGCATCCAGCTCCAGACTGACATGATCTTCCGGCAGCGCGTTTTTCCAGGGCGAGACCAGGCCCATCATTTCATAGACCGATCGGACCATCATGGTGGTGGGCCCCATGACAAGCGGTTCGTTTTCCAGGTACACCGAGGCAAAGGGCGGGGCCTCCAGTGATTTTGGCCCCACAAACAGTCGGGTAAAAGCATATTCAACCTGTCGCCAGTCGTTGACCCGGGGCAGAGGGTTTTGCAGGGCTTCACTGATTTGCAGGTATGCGCGCTTGTGCCCGGAGGCATCAGAAGAGATAAAAAAATCCCGCAGGGCCGGGCCAAGAGGGTTTGTGATCGGGTCAGGGTTCATTTGTGTTCCGTGATTAAAGATTGATTGTTTTATAAAAATTTAACCATTGCCGGTGAAACAGCAAGGAGAAACCCGGCCCTTGCATGGACCACCAAGCCCCCATTGACATGGAATCAGGACTTGTCGTAAGCTGACAAATCCACACCATAGAGATTGGGCTGGCCATAATCAACCAAGAGATAAAACCGTCTTGACACAGGATTTTCCAAATTCTCCCGACCCTTTCCGCGGCTGGCGGGTATATCTGCATCCGCGGGTGACGGGAATGCTGTTTCTCGGGTTTTCAGCAGGCCTGCCCCTGCTGCTGGTGGGCGGCACGTTTACCGCCTGGCTGCGGGATCTGGGCGTGGAACTGGCAGCCATCGGGTTTCTTTCCTGGGTGGGCATCGCCCATTCCATAAAGGTTTTCTGGGCCCCTGTGGTGGATCGGGCCCCCCTGCCCTGGCTGACCCGGGTGCTGGGCCGCCGCAGGGCCTGGATGCTGGCGGCACAGACGGCTGTGGGCCTGTCTTTTCTGGGCATGGCGGCCGCCGACCCCGTGGATCAGCTTTGGCTGGTGGCCGTCTGGGCAGTGATTGCCGCGCTGGGATCAGCCACCCAGGACGTGGCTGTTGACGCCTACCGGGTCGAAGCCGTGGCCAGGCATCTGCAGGCGGCCATGGCTGCGGCTTACGTCACCGGCTACCGAATCGCCCTGCTTGTGGCCGGGGCCGGGGTGCTCCATATTGCAGCTGTGGGAAGCTGGTCACTGGCATATGCCGTCATGGGGGTGTTGATGGCCGTGGGAATCATCACCACCCTGGTCACCGGCGAGCCCGAGGTCAGTATCAACGGCAAAACCCGGGCGCTGGAGGAAACCGTCATCCGCTACCTGGAAACCACCCGGGATACCGGGATCCGGCGACGGGTCACCGCGTGGCTCATCAGCGCGGTGATCTGCCCGTTTGCCGATTTTTTCAAGCGCTACGGCAGGGCCTCTGCCGCCATACTGGTTTTTGTGGCCCTGTTCCGCATCAGCGACATTTTTATGGGGGTCATGGCCAATCCCTTTTACCTGGATCTCGGATTTGACAAAACCCAGATCGCAAACGTGGCAGCGGCTTTCGGCCTGGCCATGACCCTTTTGGGCGCGGCCGCGGGCGGCCTTTTGACCGCGCGCTTCGGCATTGCTGCCATGCTTTTGTTTACCGCCTTCATGGCCCCGGCCACCAACCTGCTTTTTGCCTGGCTGGCCGTCACCGGCCCGGAGATCCATGGGCTGGCCGTTGCCATTATTGCCGACAACATCACCGGCGGTCTGGCCATTTCAGTGTTTCTGGCCTATCTGTCCAGCCTGACCAACAGCGCCTACACCGCCACCCAGTACGCCCTGCTCAGCTCATTGATGACCCTTCCCGGCCAATTTGCCGGGGGATTTACAGGTGTGCTGGCACAGCACACCGGCTGGGCCGGCTTTTTTCTGATCACCGCTGTCATGGGCATTCCGGCCATTGTCCTGGCACTGGTGCTGATCAAAATCGCCCACCCGGATCACAGGCCCAGGCCGGGCATTGCGGACTGACTTTGGCAGCCCGCCCGCTAAACGCCCCGGACAGACCCTGCTGACAAAGTGCACGTGACAAAGAAGAACATGTGACGTTTTTAAACACCTTTTTCTCCGGGACACCGGCCCGCCCGCTTCAAAAAAATTTTTCATACATTCAAATAGTTATACTTAAATTCAAATTTTTATCCCACCTGGCATGCATCCTGCTGTAGCAGAGACGAATATTGCGAAATCTGGATATTTCACTCCATCGCAATCATGAATCTCAGCAACAAGGAGGTATGCAACAATGCAAACCAGAACAACGACTTTCAGGACCAATTTCTGGAAAATCCTGTGCCCCCTGCTCATCGGGTGCTTTACCCTGGCGGTTACCCCGGCCATGGCCCAGCAGGACGGCGGCAGCGGCTACGGCGGCCAGAAGGGTCAGCAGAGCCAGCAGGGCCAGCAGGGACAGGGCCAGTACGGCCAGCAGCCCGGACAGAAGGCGGATTTTGAAGACAAAACCGTTGAAAAATTCGCCGAGGCCCACAAGGAAGTCCGCGATCTGCAGTCTGATTACTCCTCTGAGCTGCAGGAAGCCAATGATGAAAACCAGGCCCGGGACCTGCAAAGCAAGTATCGGGAAAAAATCATGGATGTGATTGAGAAAAACGATCTCAGCGTGCAGAAATACAACGAGATCAGTATGGCCATGCAGCGCGATTCCGACCTGCGGGAAAAAGTCGAAGACATGATGTAACACTTACCAAAGGAGGCAGAGTATGAAGAAATACATCACCCTTATTCTCCTGGTGCTGTTTACCATGGGTTTCAGCCTTGGTTGTGAAGCACCCGAAGAGTCGGGCCAGGGCGGCGGTTATGACCAGCAACAGCAGCAGGCGCCGGGCCAGCAGCCCGGTGGAGAAGAGGAGTCCTTCTAAACCAGCAGCTGTTTCATCATCATCATTTCCCCCCTCCGAGTCCGGGGTCCGGGTGCCGGCAGGCATCCGGACCCCGGTTTTTTTGCAAATTGACATCAGCCGGCCATTTGCGAAAATCAATTAAGCGTGCAGGGCCCGGTCCAGGTCCGCGGCAATGTCATCAATGTGCTCAATTCCCACAGACAGCCGGATCATGTCCGGGCTGACCCCGGCTTCGATCTGCTGGGCGTCTGTTAACTGGGAATGGGTGGTACTGGCCGGATGCAGGGCCAGGCTCTTGGCATCGCCCACATTGGCCAGGTGGGAAAACAGTTTCAGGCTGTCAATAAACCGCTTTCCCGCATCCCTTCCGCCCTTGATGCCGAATACCACCATGGCGCCGAAGCCGTTTTCCAGGTAGCGTGAGGCCACCGGATATGCGGGATCATCTGCAAGGCCCGGATAGCGCACCCAGCTCACCTGCGGATGCGTCTTTAAATATTTGGCCACGGCCATGGCGTTTTCGCAGTGCCGCTGCATGCGAAGGGGAAGTGTCTCCATGCCCTGGAGAAAAATCCAGGCATTGTCCGGCGAAATACAGGCCCCAAGATTGCGAAGAGCTACCAGCCGCATGCGCATGACAAAGGCAATGGGATTGTTTTCCCCGAGATCAGATGCAAACCGCAAATTGAAATTGCTCGGATCCGGGGTATTAAACATCTCAAACTTGGGATCTGTCCAGTCAAAATTGGCCCCGTCAATCACCACACCCCCGATGCCCGTGCCGTGGCCGCCGATCCATTTGGTGGCCGAATTGACCACCACATTGGCCCCGTGCTCAATGGGGCGGAGCAGATACGGTGTTGTAAAGGTATTGTCAATGATCAGCGGAAGGCGGTGTTTCTGGGCGATTCTGGCCACGGCCGTGATATCAGTAAACTCCAGGGCGGGATTGCCGATGGTTTCGGCAAACAGGGCCCTGGTGTTTTCATTGATGGCCGCCTCAAAACTCTCCGGGTTGCGGGCATCGGCAAACCGGGTGCGGATGCCCATCTGGGGCAGGATGCTGTCAAACATGGTGTAGGTGCCGCCATAGAGATTGTTGGCGGAAACAATCTCATGGCCGGCAGAGCAGATATTGATAATGGAATAAAAAATTGCAGACGTGCCCGAGGCCAGGGCCAGGGCCGCGCCCCCGCCTTCCATGGCGGCCATGCGTTTTTCCATGACATCCTGGGTGGGATTCATGATGCGCGTGTAAATATTGCCCGGCTCCTGGTAGGAAAACAGCCGGGCCGCATGATCCGAGTTTTCAAACACATACGAGGTGGTCCGGTGCACGGGCACGGCCCGGGCGCCCGTGGTCGGGTCCGGGACCTGGCCGGCATGCAGGCAGATGGTTTCAAAACGTTTCTGGTCAGACATATCCCCTCTTTTGCACTTTTTCGGGTTTAGAGGAACAATTCAGTACTGATATAGCGTTCGCCGGTGCTGGGCAAAATGGTGACAATGCGCTTTTTGGCAAACTCCGGCCGCCCGGCCAGTTCCAGGGCCGCCCAGGCCGCCGCACCAGAGGAAATCCCGCAAAGGATGCCTTCCCGGCTGGCAAGGGCCCTGGCTGTTTCAAAGGCCTGATCATTTGTCACCGTGATTACCTCGTTGATCAGGCCCGGGTCAAGGATTTCCGGGACAAACCCGGCGCCGATACCCTGGATCTTATGGGATCCCGAAGCTCCGCCGGAAAGCACCGGCGAGTCGGCCGGCTCCACGGCCACGGCATAAAATTGCGGATTTCTTTGCTTTAACAGCCCTGCCACGCCTGTGATCGTGCCGCCTGTGCCCACGCCGGCCACCAGGACATCCACCTGACCGCCCGTGTCGTGCCAGATTTCTTCTGCGGTTGTTTTGCGATGGATTTCCGGATTGGCCGGGTTGGAAAACTGATCGGGCATAAAGGCATTTTCATAGGTGGCCACCATTTCCCCGGCCGCCTGAATGGCGCCTTTCATGCCGTATTCCGCCTGGGTGAGCACCAGCTCCGCACCCAGATGTGAAAGCAGCTTGCGCCGCTCGATGCTCATGGTCTCGGGCATGGTCAGACACAGCCGGTAGCCCCGAACCGCGCATACAAAGGCAAGGGCAATGCCGGTGTTGCCGCTGGTGGGCTCCACAATCAGTGATCCCGGCCCGATTTTTCCCTCTCGTGCGGCCGCATCCAGCATGGCCGCTCCAATCCGGTCCTTCACACTTCCCAGGGGGTTGAAAAATTCAAGCTTGGCATAGACTTCAGCCCCGGCAGATGCCGGGCCGGATTCAGACAAGCTATTTAGCCGCACCAGGGGCGTGTTTCCCATGGTCTCGGAGATATCGGCAAACAGGGGCATTTTTTGCGCTTCCTTTATGGCATCAAACCCTTAGCGGGTTTTTCCGGTAAATCAGGCGCGGCGATTCCAGAAGCACCGTGGTGTCGGCGGGAACCGGCTCGGTGATCCAGACATTGCCGCCGATCACTGAACGGGCGCCGATAATGGTGTCCCCGCCCAGGATCGTGGCCCCGGAATAAATGACCACGTCGTTTTCAATGGTGGGATGGCGCTTGGTTTCCCGCATTTCATCGGCCTTGCTGCGGGGCACCGAAAGGGCCCCGATGGTAACCCCCTGGTAAATCCGCACGTTATCGCCGATCCGGGCGGTTTCGCCCACCACAACACCGGTGCCGTGATCAATGGTGAAGCTTTCACCGATGACCGCGCCCGGATGAATGTCAATGCCGGTAATCCGGTGGGAGTGCTCGGTCATGATCCTGGGAACCAGGGGAACAGACAGGGCATGGAGGCAGTGGGCAATGCGGTAGACCATGATGGCAAACATGCCGGGATAACTAAAAATAATTTCATCGTAGCTCTTGGCAGCCGGGTCACCCTTGTATGCCGCGACAACATCCTTTGCCAGCTGATGCTGCAAATCCGGCACGGATTTGAGAAACGCCAGGGCGGTTTCATATCCGCGCTTCCGGCAGTCGCTGCATTCCAGGTCAAACTTGAAGCATTCATAGCGAACAGCCCGCGTGATCTGCTCGGCCAACATGTCATATAACAGGGTCACCTGCCGGCCCATGTTGTATTTGAGATTCACCGGATCGATTTTTTCCCGGCTGAAAAAACCGGGAAACAGCATTTCCCGCAGGTTTTGTAGGATATCAATGACTTCTGCCTCAGAAGGAGCAGGCTCGTAATCGATATGGGTATAGGACTGCTCCTGGCCGCAGCCCGCAAGGATGTCCTCCACCACCCCGGGCAGTTTTTGTCTGTATCCGGAGTAGTCGCGCACCTCGTCCTTGCAGGTCATAGCTTTGGGATGCCGGGTATCACTTTCCATTATCTGCCTTTTTCATATGGGCGGGGCAATGGTAACCAGCACCCGCATGTCGGTTTCCGCGCGGATGCCGTGGGGCTCGCTGATATCGGAGATCAGAACGTCGCCCGGGGCCGCTGGCATGCCGGCATCTTCTGCGCCCAGAAACTCGCCTGTGCCTTCGAGCACGGTGATGCTCAACTGCCCGTCGATATCATGGGAATGTACGGGCAGTTCCTGGCCGGCCTTGAAATTGAAATTGATCACCTTGAAATAAGGCGAATCATGCACCAGAAATTTCTTCAATGATTTTTCGGAAAAATCGTTTTCCTTAAACACTTCAACTTTTTTGAGCATGTCGGCTCCTTTCGCCAATGCCGTTGGTATGTCTGCAAAATCCCCCCGGGGGGTGCGGGCCCGGATCCCGTCCGGTGCCCGCACCGGGTTGCGGGAGGACAACCCTGTTCTTTGGTACGGCTTATCCCAGAATGGCCTTCAGATCCTCGTCCGGGGTGCTGATGGGCTTGATGTCGAATTTGTCCACAAGCACATTGAGCACATTTGACGAGACAAAAGCCGGCAGACTGGGCCCGAGCCGGATGTCCTGGATGCCCAGGTAAAGCAGTGTCAGCAGGATGGCCACGGCCTTCTGCTCATACCAGGAGCATATGATGGAAAGCGGCAGATCGTTTACCCCGCAGTCAAAGGCATCTGCCAGGGCCGATGCAATCTTGATGGCCGAATAGGCATCATTGCACTGACCGAGGTCGAGCAGACGCGGAATGCCGCCGATGGCACCCAGCTTTTTGTCAAAAAATCTGAACTTGCCGCAGGCAAAGGTCAGCACCATGGTGTCTTCCGGGGCCTTTTCCACAAACTCGGTGTAGTAGTTGCGGCCCGGTTTTGCCCCGTCGCAGCCCGCCACCACGAAGAAATGGCGGATGTCTTTGTTTTTCACCCCTTCGATGACCTTGTCGGCCACACCGAGCACCGCGTTGTGACCAAAGCCCACCATGACCGATCCGCGATCGGCGTCTGCCTCAAATCCCGGCAGGGAAAGCGCCTTTTCAATGGCCGGGGTGAAATCCTTGTCCGCAATATGGGTTACCCCGGGCCAGCCCACAAGGCCGGTGGTGAAAATATTGTCCTGGTAGACCTCCTGGGGCTTCTGGATGCAGTTGGTGGTCATGACAATGGCGCCCGGAAACTCGGCAAACTCCTTTTTCTGGTTCTGCCAGGCCGTACCGTAATGACCGTAGAAATGCCCGTATTTCTTGAGTTGCGGATATCCGTGGCAGGGCAGCATCTCGCCGTGGGTATAAACGTTAATACCCTTTCCCTCGGTCTGCTTGAGGATGGTTTCAAGGTCTTTGAGATCATGACCGGAAACCAGCAGGGCCTTGCCCTTTTTGGCGCCCAGGGGCACTTCCGTGGGCTCGGGGTTGCCGTAAGCCCCGGTGTTGGCCGCATCAAGCAGTTCCATGGTCAAAAGGTTGGTCTCGCCGCACTTGAGAACCAGTCCCAGCAGGTCGTTGACCCCCAGATTCTCGTCCAGGGTGGCTGCCAGACCCTCGTAGATGAAATCAAAAATCCGGTCGTCTGTCTTGCCCAGAATCGCGGCGTGATCGGCATAGGCGGCAATACCCTTGATGCCGTATGTCAGGGTCTCCTTTAAGGAATGAATGTCCTGGTCTCTGACCTTGACATCGGCCTCAGGGCCGAAATTTTCTCCCTGGGCAACCAGTTCCTCTGTGGTTTCTGCCGGTACGAACGTTGCCGGCCCGCTGGTGTAATCGGTCCATCCCCCGGCTGCCTCCACCTTTTTCTTCAGTTCATCGCGGTGATTGACGCACTGTTTGATAAGCTCCACAAACCGCGGAGGGTCGAAATCCACGTTGGTGAGGGTGGAGAACATGGCCTCGCAGGCGAAATGATCGATTTTGGGATCTTTTACGCCGACCTTGCGGCCCTCGTTGGCCACCTGGGCCAGGCCCTTGACCGCGTAGATCAAAACGTCCTGAAGTTCGGCCACATCGGGCTGCTTTCCGCAGACACCGATCTTTTCGCAGCCCTCGCCTTTTGCCGTTTGCTCACACTGAAAACAAAACATGGAATGCCTCCTTTGCTGGGGTTGTCTTTTGGTTTTGGTTCGTAAAAACGTTGTCTATGTTTTGGCCCTGTTATAGCCCGGCAGGAAAATGCAGACCTTGACTTAGGTCAAGACAGGAAAAATTTTTTATCCAAAAAACAAAGCCTCGGTTCTATCCTTGTTAACAAAGATAAAACCGAGGCTTTGAATTTGCAAAAAATGCCGGATCAATTTTCAAATCCGGCACACCCGGGGGTTACTGGCTGCCGAAAATGGCCTCCGGTTTTGTGGTTCTTCCCGTGGCGTTGGGAAAATCCGTAGCCTTTTCGGCCTTTTTGTTATGCTCGATCAACTCCCGGCCTTCCTTCATAAAGGAATTATACCGTTTTTTGACCTCGTAGAAGCCGTGCCACCAGGTATAATCCGGGGCCATCATTGCCGCGCCCATGCGGGCCCGGCGGCCTTCGTGATGCCACAGCTCGTAGTATTCAACCTCTATTTTTTCATCAAACATCTTTTCATCATCCACCAGTCCCTTTTCATAAAGCTCGTTCATCAGGTCCATGGCCGGCTTGAAATAAACCTCGTTGTATTCCTCCACCACCTTGTCAAATGTGGCGTAATGGTCGTCCACCCAGTTGTCGCCATGGCACTGCAGGCAGATCTCCTTCATTTTCTTGCGCTCCACTTCCCAGTTGGTTTTGGCGGGAAACGCTTTGAAATCAGACGGGCGGACGGTTAGCGGGGCCTGAATTTCCCAGGACAGACGTTCTGTGACGTCATGGGTAGTGCGTGTGGTGCCGGCGCCGCTCATGTGGCAGGATGCACATGTGGGTGCCCGGTAATCCACGCCCGGAGACCAGGTGCCCGGGGCTGCGTCCCAGTTGTACTCATCGCCGAAGCTGTCGTAAATGGCGCCGTGCTTGGACTCTGTGTAGATTTCGATCTGGGGGTGATCCGGACCCAGATGGCACTGGCCGCAGGCCTGGGGCTTTCTGGCCTCCATTAAGGCAAATCGGTGCCGGGTGTGGCAGGAGCTGCAGCTTCCCTTGCTGCCGTCGGGATTTATGCGTCCAACGCCCACATTGGGCCAGGTTTCCGGGGTGAGGTTGCCTTCCTCATCGGTTTCCAGGACAGTACCGTGGCAGTAAAAACACCCGGAAGCCCGCTCAAAATCGCTGTTCATGCCCTTGTTTAACCACGGATCGATTTTCCAGATGATCTCAAGGGTGTTGGCATGCTTGCTGCGCTTGTACTGCTCGGCCTCGTCGGGGTGGCACCGGGAGCAGTCCTTTGGCGAAACCACGCCGGACACGGGCACCCGGTATCGTTTCCGGCCCCATTTGGAATCGGATTTTTCATACTGCTTGAAATGGTCCCGGTTCACGTCCGCATCGGTTTCCTCGGCCCGGTGGCAGTCAATGCAGGTGATGTTGGCGTTGGCGTGCCGGCTGTTGGCCCAGTCGCCGAAAATGCCGGGATGTTCCTGCTTGTGGCACTGGATGCAGGCCATGCCGGGCTCTGAAATGGAGCGCTCAATGCGGAATTCCTTTTGCTTTGCCATGTCCTGGTCGTCCTGCGATGATACAATGGCAGGCAAGGCCAGTAAAAATAACATGACACTGATCATTGCGCCGAATAATAACTTTTTCATACCCGCCCTCCATGCGTGTCAAAAAAAGGTGATGATTCATATTTATGCACACGTTGATCAATTCAGCTCATATTGTTTGTAGCGGTAGACCTCGGTGGGGTTGTGCACCAGGTCCTTATGACAGTCCACGCATCGTTTTTCCCGGCCGGGAAGCGCGTGTATCACCGAACGGTGGGCCAGCATGGCCCCGCGTTTGTCCGGGATATACAAAATATTGCGATGGCATTTCTGGCACTGGGCATTGTCAAAGGAATCATAGGCCTTTTGCCGGTTTTTTTCCCGGTCGTATTCATCCATGGTAAAATGAACGATAATGTCCTTGATGCCGTGCAGTGTTTTTTTGTAGAAAAAATCAACAGTATCGTGGGGCGCCGGCAGATGGCAGTCCATACAGTCGGCCACAAAGCCCTGGGCGTTATTGACGTGGGTGGAGGTTTTCCACGTATTGTAGGCGTATTCGATTTCGTGGCAGGAAGCACAGAACTGCGGGGTTGAGGTGCGGACCATTGTATAGTAGGTCATTGAAAAAATCGGAAAAGCGATAACAATGCCTACGGCCACCAGCAGAAAAGCCTTGAGATAGGGTCGTTTCCTTTTCATAAGCCTCCTGTGCGCAGGTGCGGTCTTTTAAAGTAAACGGCCGGAACGGGTGCTGTTATTTTATTTCAGAAAAAGATACCGGCCCTTTCAATACTTGTCAATTTTTTTAAAGCCGTTTTATCAAAACGGTGCCGCCACAAACCCGGAAAAAGCAGCCCATGGACGGAAAAATAAACTTTTTTTACCGCATCGGCCTTATTGCGGAAGGGTTTTTCCCGGCCATGCTGTTTCTTCCCGGCCGGATATCTACAGGGCCCAGGCCCTGTTGCGGCCGGCCTTCTTTGCCGCATACAGGGCCTGGTCCGCTCTTTTGATCAGGGCTTCGGGGGAATCGGCTTCGGATATATGGGCAACCCCGATGCTGACAGTGACCTGGTGCCGGTTTTCCAGCATGTCGGCTTGGGCGACGATCTGTCTTACCCGTTCGGCAAGTTCCAGGGCCTCTTCTGCCGTTGTATGGGAAAGATACATGATAAATTCCTCGCCGCCGAACCTGGCGGCAAAATCCTCGTGCCGGCAGTTTTGCCGCACCAGCTGGCCGAAGTGTTTCAAAACAGTGTCTCCGGCATCATGGCCGTAGGTGTCGTTTACGTACTTGAAGTGATCCAGGTCCAGCATGACAACTGACAGCGGCGCATTATGGCGCCTGGCCAGGGAAAATGCATGCTCGTAGCGCTCCTGGAAATAGCGGCGGTTGGCAAGGCCTGTGAGGGAATCTGTACGGGAAAGCTCCCTGATTTTCCGGTTGGCTTTTTCAAGCTCCCGGTTTTTTTGGGCAAGCTCCCGGCTCAGCCCGGACAGTTCGTTGTTGAGAAGCGACATGCTCTGCAGCACTTCGTTGTCAGTGCCCCCCAGACGATCCCCGAAGACGAGAAACCCGTTTTCCAGACCAAAGCAATAGCATTTGTAGAGAATCTCAGAGTAACAGACCTTGAAAATCTGGGGCAGCAGGGTGTCGTCCTGCCTGGATACCAGCAGTGAAAAGGATTCATCTTCAAGGGGGCACAGGATATCGCCCAGGGCTCTGCCCAGGGGCCTTTCCGGAAGGTGGAGGTTTCTGGCAAGATTGTCGTTGCAGGCCGTGATGCGATAATCTTTGTCCGTGACCACCGCAAGAACGCTGCCGGCAACATTGAAAAATACACGTACGGCTGCAGAATTCTGCTGGATTATTTCAAAAAGGGTCATTTTCCGGCCGCTTTCAGCCATTTTTCCGCCAGGGCAACGGCCTGGCTTGAATTTTCAGCAAACCCGTCAGCCCCGAATTTCCGGGCCAGTTCCGGGTAATCGGCAAAGGCCTGGCCCCCGACCATGATTTTGGGCTGCTTGTCCCGGGGCCAGGCTCTGATGCCCTGGATAATGTTTTGAATGGCTTCGAGGTTAAACGGGATCGTGGCGGAAATGGCCACAAGGTCAAACTCCCGGGCTGAAACATACTCCAGAAGCTCTGACACCGGTGTGTTGGCACCCAGAAAAAAGACTTCCCATCCATCCGCCTCCAGGGCGTTTGCCACCATTGTGGCCCCGATTTCGTGGAATTCATTGGCCCCGGCCGTGACCACGGCCCTTGCCCTGAAATTTTCCGGCGACTCCATGAGCTCGATATACTGCGCGGACATGACCCGGTTGACAATGGCCGAGGCCAGATGTTCCCTTGCAACGCTCAACTCTCCGGACTCCCACATGGAACCCACGGCATACATGGCCGGCTGGACAACATTGACATAAAACGCATTGAGTCCGGACAGATCCGGTACAGCATCCCTGGCCAGGGCCATGGCCCCATGGCGGTCTGCATTGAGCAGGCTTTGGAGAAACGCCTGATAAACCGGCTGCCATTGTTGGGCAGGCTCAGGGGCACCGGAAACAGATTGCTCTGAGAGACGGATAAATTGCCCGTGCCTGGAGATGATCCAGTCATATACCGCCACAAGACAGGCGGCGTCCTCCGGCGCCAGGGTCTCTTCCAGAACCTGGCGCCAGGTCCGGAGATGCGCGGAAAAATAGTCAAAGGAAAATCCGTGGCCGTGATATGCCCGGTACATCCAGGGAATGGTGTTGAGCAGCAGGGGGTATTCATTCAGAATAAACACGTTGCTCATAAACACGGCATGATTTTTGTGATTCTCAAACATCATGCTCAGCGGGTTGTTGCCGATCAAAAGATTGAGATCGGGCCGGCGGCTCATGCGCTTGTTGACCTTCTCCACCATTTCGCCCAGATGCTGCTTATGGGACAGTGCGGCTTTTTCCGGAATTTCGGGCAGTTGTCCGATTTCATATTGCAGATCAGAATCCATAATCCCTCTCAGGCGGCAAAAAACCCCTTGCGGTCCTGCAAATAAAATATAAACTGCATGGACAAAAGACCCCGTTTGACTTGGTTTGGACGAATCTATTTTACAGCGTCGGGCAAATGAATCAAGAAGGATTTATCCATTTGCCTGCAAAACAACCCGGAGGCACAATGAACGACAGCTTAAAACAGGACGTGACGGAATTTCTGGGCCGGCAGGTCCAGACAGTGGGCTTTGCACCCGTGCAGCGCTTTGACAGCGCACCGGAAAAACACCACCCATCGCGTATCTGCAAAGACGCCCGAACCGTCATTGTATTTGGAATCCCCATTTCCCGGGGTATTCTTTCATCCCCGGACTACAATCTCTACGGCATCCACCGCTCCTACCATACCGTGTACCGGCAGCTCGATGAAATCGGCCTGGCTTTGAGCAACTTCATCGAATCCAGGGGGCCGTATGCCGCATTTTCCGTGCCCAGCTACGCGCCAATGGTTTTCCACGGGGCCGAACCCTGGGGGCTGCTTTCTTTGAAACATGCGGCGGTCAATGCCGGCCTGGGGGCCTTCGGCAGAAGCGGCCAGATGTATCACCCGGAATACGGCTCGCTTCTGCGCCTGGCAGCGGTGGTCACAAGCGCGGAAATGCCGGCCGACCCGGTCATTGACAAAGACCCCTGCCCGGAGGGCTGCACTGCATGCCAAAAAAAATGCCCTGCGGGCGCGTTTACAGAGGACGGAAATTTTCAGAAAATGACCTGCCTGCCCCACTCTGTCAAGCACGCCATCTATCCCCTGGCCCTGAAAGGTGCTGATGCGTTAAAATACATCGAGCGGGTGGTCAACACCGCCGGCCACGACTACTGGCTGGCCTGTGACGAATGCCTGAAGGCCTGTCCCAACAACCGGCCCCGAAAACCGGCGGCAGGATAAAAAAACGCATCAACGCGGGGTTACGGCTTTTGATCATCGATCACCGCAGGGGCTTTTTTGAGCCATACTGCAAAGCAGGCCCCGCCCAGATCTGAATCGCGGATTTCCACATCACCCTGGTGGGCCCGTGCACATGCCTGGACCGAAAGCAGGCCCAGGCCGCTTGCGTCTTGGCGTGTGGTATAAAAGGGTTCCATGACGGTTTGGCGCATGTCAGCGGCAATGCCGGGGCCGTTGTCGTGTACTTCCGCTACCAAAAAATCATCCTGCTCAAACAGGCGCACCTCGATGCGGCCCTGCTCACCCGCGGCCTGGGCTGCATTTAAAACCAGATTGAGAACCATCTGATAGACCAGAAAAAGGTTGCCCATAAACATCAGGTCTTCGGGCCCTTTGAGGTCGATTTCGCAAAACCGCAGACTGCGGTGTTTCCCTGCAAATGTCAGGGCGTCTCTTACGGCGGCGAAAAGATTGAAATACTCTTTTGTGGCCTGCAGACTGCTGGCCCGGGCCAGCTTTCGGGCCAGATTTTTCAGCCGGTCCTGGGCGTCATTGACCTTTTTCAGGGCCCCGGGCTTTTGCTCTCCTGCCGCATCCGCCAGTTCCTCAATGTTGTATTCCAGGGTCATGAGCAGGCTGCTGATTTCATGCGCCACGGAATCTGCCAGCACCAGGGCCGATGCCTGCCTTTCTGCGGCGATCAGACGGTTTCCGAAATTGAGCAGCCACCGGTGCTGCCGGTCAAGGCGGGCGAGCATGCCGTAAATGATGCAAAACAGCAGCACAGTGGTAAAGACGATAAACACCAGGCCCTTGAATTTTTCAATGGATTCCAGCTCTGATACGCTCGGCGCCGCCAGGGCCGCAATATGGCTTGAAAAAAGAATATATGCCACCCCTGCGGCAAAAAAAACGCCGCAGGCCGCAAAGGCGATTTTAAGCGGCTTTCCCGGCGGTTCGATCAGGCCCGGGGATAAAAAAGAAGAACTGCGCTCACCGGCCATCTTTTAATCTCCAACAACTATATTGGCTCTATCTCACAAAAATGCGCGCTTACCTGTAAGCATAAAAATTAACAGGAAAAATTTTTTTTGCCACTTTCCAAACCAGAGCCTTCCAAAATCATAAAAACCATTGGTGACATTGCTTTTCAAACCAATCTACCGGCCCTCAATGCTGCAGTGGAAACCGTCCGGGCAGGCGAGACCGGAAAACCGGAAATAAGCAATATCGGTCAAGGCAGCAAAGCAGCGGCCGGGTCCCGGCGTTAACCCATCAGGATATATACACAGAATAAAAAAATATGATATACTGCGGCAAATGCCTGAACATGGAAACAAATACACGGCCGTAGCCGTGGCATATGCCTCTGTTGTGCTGGGCTCGGGGGCGCTGCTTTGGTTCGGGGCCTTTGTCTATGCGGGATCTTTTTCCGTATGGGACTTCGGCTTTGGGCCTTTGCCGGTTTTATTCACCGATGCCGGGCTGAGCCTGGTATTTTTCCTCCAGCACAGCACCATGCAGCGAAGGTGGTTTAAGGCGCGGCTGGACAAATACGCGGCCCGGCCTTTCCACGGTGCCGTCTATGGCCTGTCATCAGCTATCGCCCTTTTTATTGTGCTTGCCGGATGGCAGACAAGTCCGCATGTTCTGATTTCCGCCGAAGGCTGGTATCGGCTTGGCTGCCGGCTGCTTTTCTGGGCTTCGGTTGCAGGATTTGCATGGGGGGTAAAAACCCTTGGTTCATTTGACAGCTTTGGCGCAAAAACCCTTTTGCGCCACACCGGCAACAGGCCAAAGAAGGCGGCAGCCCTTACAATCCGGGGGCCTTACAAACATGTCCGGCATCCCCTGTATTTTTTCACACTCCTGATGATCTGGTCATGCCCGGATGTTTCCGCTGACAGGCTGGTTTTTAACGTGCTCTGGAGCGCATGGATCGTCACGGGAGCATGGCTTGAGGAAAAAGATCTGGTGCGCGATTTCGGCGGGCAGTACCGAAATTACCAAAGGCAGGTACCAATGCTGATTCCATGGAAAACACTGACCCGGCGTTGACCTGCCCGCAAATCGGCAGACACTGCACCGGGCCCCTTTTGCACTCCGGTTTGACAGCACCGGGCAAGCGATTACCTTGCAAGTATGGAAGACGAATACGGCAAGCGTGTTTTTCAAGGCAAATATTATCGCAAAAGGAGGCCCGCCAATGCAGGACAAACGAAATCTTCAGAAAAAAATGCAGGAACAGATCGATTGCTTTGCCGGCACGGATTATCTCACCAAGCTCGGTGCGGTCAAAAACGAACCGGACAAGGAACAGGCGCCGCTTCAGTGGCTTGCCCTGGCAATCCTTTACGGCATCAACGAAAACGCCAAGAAGATCAAAATAGAAAAAAACCAGGACGGCACAAACCGCCTTGTGGCAGAATTCAGAGACTTTGATCTTCCCTCGCCGGGCGACGACGTCATTGAGGGAATTTTCGAGGCCATGCGTCAAATGACCCACATTGAAGACGACAAGGGCAAGCTTTCCCTCAGTATCGGGGTCCGCGACAGCAGCCTGGATCTGGAGGCAAAAATCAAAAAGCAGGACGACAAAGAAAAGATTTCCCTGAAATTCCCTGACAAATAAATCCCTTCACAACCCCAGCACAAAAAGGGCGTCGCCGGACTGACACCTGTTTCCGGCACCGCCCTTTTTTTCATCTCCCCGCAGGCTTTCATTTAATCTTTTTGCAAACATGCCGATTACATCAATAAGGGGCAATATGTGCCGGAGTGCCCCTGTAAAAAGTTTTTTACAGGCTTATCAACCCACTGGCAGGGGATTTTGTAATGAAAACGCACCAGGAAAACAGCCGGGAGGAACAAAAATCCCTTGCCGGCTCCCGCAAACAACTCAAAACAATGATAGACTCCGTGCATACGGCCATTGTTGTCATCAACGGCAGCAGCGGCCTGATTGCCGAAGTCAACCCCGCGGCCCTGGAAATTCTCGAAGCGCAAAGCCGGGATCTTCTGGGCCGTCACTGCCGGGAGATTTTCTGCAGGGGCAACCGGCAGCATTGCCCGATTTCAGACGAAACAATTGAAATCAAAAACCACGAGCAGACAATCCCGGGCCCGGATGGCACAAAAAAACATATCCTTAAAACCATTTCACCCTTTTATATCCGGCAGACCCGCTACCTGCTGATCAGCTTTGTGGACATCTCGCCAATCAAGGCAACCGAAAAAAGCCTCCAGCAATCCCATAACGAGATGGAAGCCCTGCTGTCTGCCATTTCCTCGATTTTAATCGAAATCAACACCGCTGACAGGGTTATCCGGTGGAACCGCAAGGCTGCTGAGACATTCGGCATTCTCAGCTCAGAGGCATCGGGCATGGCCATAATGGAGCTGCCCGTTGACTGGGACACCGGCCAGATCCAGGAGGGAATCAACATCTGCCGGGACACAAGACAGACCTACCGGTTAAACGATCTTGGATTCACGCGCCAGGACGGCCGCAAAGGGATTCTGGGCCTGACGTTTTCACCGTTTTACAACAACAAGAAACGCGCTTCAGGGATACTGATCATGGGTGCTGACATAACAGACCGCAAAAACCTGGAAAGTCAGCTGGCCCAGGCCCAGAAACTCGAATCCATAGGCCAGCTTGCCGCGGGAATCGCCCATGAGATCAACACGCCCATCCAGTACGTGGGCGACAACACCCAGTTTTTGAAACAGGCATTTGAAGACATTTTCCATGTACTGGAAAAATACGGACATCTCGCAGACACAGTCATTAACGGCGGCGATCCCCGGGACTGCATTGCCGGAATCAATGAAGCGATCGCGGATGCAGACCTGGAATTTCTCCGCCGGGAAGTGCCCGACGCTGTGGAGCAGACCCTCCAGGGCGTCAACCGGGTTTCAGGCATTGTCAAATCCATGAAGGATTTCTCCCACCCGGGAAGCGAGGAAAAAGTGGCCCTTGATATCAACAAGGCCCTGGAAAGCACCCTGATCATCTCGCGCAATGAGTACAAGTACGTCTCTGATGCCGTAACCGACTTTGACAAAAACCTGCCGCCAGTCAACTGCTTTGCCGGTGAGATCAACCAGGTTTTTTTAAACATCATCATAAACGCCGCCCATGCCATTGCCGATACGATAAATGGCGACACCGGCGCCAAAGGCACCATCACCGTCCGGACCCGAAACACCGGGAATGCGGCTGAAATCGCCATATCTGACACCGGCAAAGGCATACCCGAAAAGGACCTGCCTTATATATTTGACCCGTTTTTCACCACCAAGGAAGTGGGAAAGGGAACAGGCCAGGGCCTGTCGCTTTCTTATGCCACGGTTGTTGAAAAACACGGCGGCACCCTTTACTGCACGTCCGAGCCCGGAAAGGGAAGCACATTTGTCCTGCGGCTGCCCTTCTAAGGCGCAAAGGGGAAAAAGGACCTTTTGAAAATGAAAAAAAACATTCTTTTCGTGGATGACGAGCCAAACGTGCTCCAGGGCCTTAAAAGAATGCTGCACGGGATGCGGCGGGAATGGCACATGGCGTTTGTTCAAAGCGGGGCTGCTGCACTTGCGGCAATGGAGCAGTCCGGCTTTGACGTTGTTGTCACCGACATGCGGATGCCGGAGATGAGCGGCGATGTCCTGCTGGCCCATATCCGGGAAAGATACCCGGAAACCGTGCGCCTGGTCCTGTCGGGCTATTCGGATGCAAAGCTGATAATGGGCTCGGTACAGCTGGCCCACCAGTATATTTCCAAGCCCGTTTCCCCGGAAGAACTCAAAAAAAAGATCAATCGCGCATGCGCCCTTTTGGAGCTTCTGGAAAAGCCCGCCCTGCGCAGCATTGTCTCGAGCATGGAGGCCATTCCCACCCTTCCCCACATGTTTTTCGAAATAACCGGGGAACTGGAAAAAGAAGAGGCTTCCATGAAAAAAATCGGGGAGATGATTTCCCGCGATCCGGCAATGACGGCCAAAATCCTGCAGATTGTCAATTCGTCTTTTTTCAGCCTGCCCAGGACCATCAAAAGCCCGGCCGAGGCGGTCAACCTGCTGGGACTCGATACGGTGACCTCACTTGTGCTGACACTGGAAATCTTTTCCAAATTCGACAGGCAAAAACTCGAAGTTTTCGACATCGAGAGATTATGGGATCACAGCGTGCGAACCGGCACTTTGGCCAGACAGATCGCCGCCCACGGAGACATGGACAAGACCACCATCGACAATGCCTGCATGGCCGGCCTTCTCCATGACGTGGGAAAACTGGTTTTCATGGACAATTTCATTGACCCCTACCAGGAGGCACTGGCAATGGCAGGGCAGGAACAAATCCCCCTGCATGAGGCCGAAATCCGGATTTTCGGCGCCACCCACTGCCAGATCGGCGCCTATCTTCTGGGAATATGGGGGCTGCCGGGCAACATCGTTGAAACCGTGGGTTTCCACCACATGCCCGAAGATCTGCCCGACAGCACCAACAGAACCCTGCAGGCCGTATACCTGGCAAACGCCTTTGCCCTATACGATGAAGCGGAAACGGAGATTTCCGAGCTGATCTCCGCCTTAAACCCTGATTATCTCCGGGAAGCGGGAATGCTGGAACACCTTGAGGCCTATGACGAAATCCGCAGAAACATGCTGGCGGGGGAAAACGGCAATGATGGATGAAAAGGTATTGTTTGTCGATGACGAGCAAAATGTATTAGACGGTATCAGACGCCAGCTTAGAAACAAAATCCGGGCGGAAACCGCCCTGGGTCCGGTGGAGGGCTTAAAAGCGGTTAACAAAAACGGCCCCTTTGCAGTGGTGGTGTCCGATATCCGTATGCCGCTTATCGACGGAATCAAGTTTTTAACCCGGGTCAGGCAGGCCGCACCGGAAACCGTGCGCATGGTCCTGACCGGAAACGCAGACATTGAAAACGCCATAAAGGCGGTTAATGCCGGCCATGTCTTCAGGTTCATGACAAAGCCCTGCCCCGCCGAGCAATTAATGGAGATGATCCGGGCCGGCATCGAACAATACCGCCTGGTCCGCTCGGAAAAAGAACTGCTCGAACAAACCCTCAGGGGCAGTATCAAAATGATGACAGAAATCCTTTCCATGGTGGCGCCGGAGGCCTTTGGCCGGGCCTCGCGGATCAAACGGCATGCCGTGGAAACCGCAGTGGACATGAAACTGGGCGATCTGTGGAAAATCGAAACCGCGGCTTTGCTCTCCCAGATCGGGTTTGCGGTGCTGCCCGGCACAAGCGTGGCGGATCTGTACACCAGCCGGGATACCGACCCGGCCCAAAAGGATCTTCTGTCCAGACACGCAGACGTGGCCTACAACCTGATCTCCCACATCCCCCGGATGCAGGACGTGGCCCGAATAATCCGGGACAGGGACAAGCCCCTTGAGATTTTTGAAGACAGCGAGTCATTGCCCGACCTGTACATGGAAACCGCAATCCTCAAGGCGGTATGTGACTATGACGTGCACGCGGGCCGGGAAAAAGACCCGGAAAAAGCACTGGAAAAGCTCAGGGCGGACCCGACGCGCTATCCGGCACAAGTAATGGATTCCCTGGAAAAAATCGTCCGCCGCCGGGAGACCTACGAGCCCAGGCAGGTCAGCGTCAAACAGCTTGAGCCGGGAATGATCATCCGCGAGGAGGTGCGCAGCCTGAAGGGTATCCTGCTGATCACAAAGGGCCAGGAAGTCGGGGATGCCACCATTGAACGGCTCGGCAACTACGCCCGCTCCGGGCAGGGCGTGGCAGAGCCCATCCACGTGCACGCTCCGGTACACAGGCCCGTTTAAATCAGAGAGGCGACCGGCCGCCGGTGCGCCCGGGAATGGCTGCTGCAAAAAATGCGGCAATGGCGACCATGTAGGCGGCAACAAAGAGGTACAGGGCATTAAGGATGCCTGCCAGCCCCAGACTGCGGTCACCAGTCCCACCATGGGCGCAAGCAGCAGGCCGCCGGCCGATATCCCCACCAGGGCGATTCCGGTGGCCGTGCCCCGGCTGCGGTCAAACCAGTTGGAAATCAGACTGGAGACCGGCACCACCCCCATGCCGCACACGGTTGCCGCCAGCAGGGCGTAAACCAGGTAAAAATACCACAGCCACCGGGTCAGGCTCACCAGAACAAAACATGCCCCGGCCCCCACAGCGCAGACCAGCATGACCCGTCGGGGCCCGAAACGGCCGATCAGCCGGCCGTGGACCGGGCCCATCAAACCGCCTGTGACCAGGTAAATGGACATGGTCAGGGATATGGCCGCCCGGTCCCAGCCGAATTGTTTTTCAATGGGCTCGATAAAAATGCTGAAGGAATAAAACCCCGCCCCGGCAAACAGAAAACAGAGCAGAAAACAGGCGCCGACAATGTACCAGCCGTAAAATATTTTGGTGTCAGGCATGGTTTATTTCACAGTAGATGCGGTAAAATTGATAAGCCTGTAAAAAGTCTTTTTTACAGGCAGTGTTAAGTTTTAAGTGATTAAGTGTTAAGTAAAATCAATAACTTGCATCTTTAGTGATTGACGGTGATATCCGTTTTAGGACTTTTTACGACGCCATCAAAATTGGAAATCGCTCAGTTCAGATTATACTCTGTCTGTGAGGAAGAACACAATTTCCGGGAACATGGTGATCAAAACCACCATGAGGATCATGATCAGAAAAAAAGGAAAGGTGGCCTTTAGTATGGTGTACATGTTTTCCCTGGAGATGTGATTGATCACAAAGAGGCTGAACCCAACCGGGGGCGTAATCTGGGACAGCTCCACCATGAATACCAGGTAAATGCCGAACCACAGGGGGTCAAAGCCCGCATTGACAACTATGGGAAGAACAATGGGCAGGGTCATGACCACAATGGAGATGCCGTCGAGTATCATGCCCAGCAGAATGTACATGAATCCAACCACCAGAATCAGTACATAGGGGGAAAGTTCCAGGCTTACGATATAGCGGCTCAGTGCGTTGGCAATACCAACGAATCCGACCATCTGGGACAGAAAAGCCGCTCCGGCGATAATAAAGCAGATCATGGCAGTGGTCCGGACTGCAGCCATGAACGATTCCATGAGATTTTTCAGGGTCAGATTGCGAAAGCCCCATGCCAGCACCAGGGAGCCGACAACGCCTATTGCAGCCGCCTCCGTGGGGGTTGTCATGCCAAGGTATATTCCGCCCAGCACCACGAATATAAGGGCAAAAACCGGCACAATTTCCTTTAGCGCCCTCAGCTTCTGGCCCCAGGTGTAATTGTCCTGCTTAACAGGTACATATTCCGGATGAAGCAGGCATTGCAGGGCGATGTAGGCGGAGTAGAAAAAAGCAAGCATCAGCCCGGGAATAATGCCGCCGATAAAAAGCTTGCCGATTGAGGTGTCTGAAAGGACTCCGTAAATAATCATGATAAGGCTGGGCGGGATCAAAAACCCCATGGTCCCGGCCCCTGCAAGGGAGCCCAGGGCCAGTTTCTTGTCATAGCCGCGCTCTTTGAGTTCGCTTAAAGTAATGTTTCCCACGGTTGCAGTGGTGGCCGCGCTGGAACCCGATACTGCCGCAAACAAGGAACAGGCAAGAATATTGATATGATAGAGTTTTCCCGGAACTCTTGTCAGCCATGGCACCAGGCCGTTTAGCAATTTGGTGGAGATGGCGGTCCGGTACAGGATCTCTCCCATGAGGATGAAAAGCGGCAGGGCACTCAACGCCCAGGAATTCAGGCTGTTCCATATGGAGTTGGCAAGCAGAGTGCCCGCTTTATCCCATATGGACAAAACAGGGGGCAGATTGGCGTCATACAGAACAAGCCCTATGATACCGGTGCTGATCAGGGAAAACCCTATCCATTTGCTGGAAAGAAGAAAACCAAACATTACCAGCAAAAGCACCAGTGCCAGGGTCAGGGGACTGCTGATCATTGCCTGACCCTCCGGAGGATGAAGTTTACCAGTTGGAGCAGAAACAGAAACAGGCCGACAGGTATTGCGGTCTGCGGTATCCAGAGGGGGGTTTCAGACATGGAGTCTGCAGTCATGCCCCGGCTGTATGTCTGTTGGACCAGCAGCACTGAATGGTAAAGGGCAAAACCGGTTACAGCCGCCGAAACGGCCGCCACGGCAATATCGACCCTGTTTTTCCATTTCAGCGGCAAAACCCCCCAAATCAGGGTTATACGGATATGCGCCTCGTGCTGGAGCGTGTAGCCCAGGCTCATTGCCACCAGGCCCACCAGCAGATACCCGCTGAACTCGCTGCTGACCATGGTGGAAAATCCGAAAAACATGCGCAGAAATATCTCCACCACGATCAGAATCACGATGGCGGCCATGCAGATTGCAGAAAGAAAGGCCCCTGCCCTGCAGAGGCCTTCGATGAATGCGCTGACTCTGGACAATATCTACATTCCTATGGATTCCAGGGCTTTTTTGGTTTCCTTGCCGGCCTCGGCCTTAAATTCCTTAAAGATTTCTTCAGATATCTCGTCGAGCTGCTCACCGAATTCTTCGCTGACCTCTGTGATCTGAATGCCGTTTTCCGCTATGGCTTTAAGGGAGTCCCGGTTGCTCTGCCTGGAGGCTTCCCACTGGGCCTTTTCTGTTTCCCGGGCAGCGCGCAGCATTGCTTCCTGCTGATCTTCACTCATGGAATTCCAGTAGTCCAGGTTTATTGTGACCATATTGAGGGGATAGGCGAAATTAATTTTTGTGAAATGGTCAAGGACCTCCCAGAATTTGCCGTCCTTGCCCGAGGTTGCCGAAGTGAGCACAGAGTCGATAAGGCCGGTGTTCAAAGCGGAATAGACTTCGCCCCAGGGCATGGATTGGGGACTGCCGCCGGCCTTTCTGAGAAATTTGGCCCCGTTTTTGTCATAGGTCCTGGTTTTCAGTCCGTCGATGTCTTCTATGGAGTCCACCCGGTCCTTTGTGAACAATCCGCTGGGCGGCCAGGGAGCTGCATACAGAAGTTTCTGGTTCCATCTCCGGCAGGCGTCCTGGTAATAGGGAAGAGCTGCTTCATAAAGCGCTCTTGCCTCTTCATAAGAAGTTACGATGCGAGGGTAAGTACTCAGGCCGAATATCTCCTCGCTGCCCGAGACCACGCCCATCAGGATGTCTGACATGGGAACCGAGGCATCACCTACTGCCTTGAGCAGTTCCTCTCCCTTAAATCCCAGACTGCCGCCGGAATGCACAGTAATCTTTATGTCGCCGTCTGTGTATTGTTCCACCAGCCCGCCGAATTGCGCTGCACCCCGGGTATGGAAGTTGGAGGCGGGATAAACTGCGTTGAGATTCATTTTCATGTTTTGGGCGATTGCCTGCGGGGCAAAAAAGAAACCCAGAAGAATGGTTAATATGAAAAATTTCCTGTACATGGCGCACTCCTTAATCTTCGGGTGAATGGAGTTCAGTACATCCAAGCCCTTTATTCAAACCAGGCCCTTGTTAACATGAATCTGAATTTAGCCAAAATCGTTTTTTTTGTAAAGTCCTGACACGGCCTGTGGTTTAAATGTGTTTCAAGATTTCTGCCAAACACTGTTTTGCAGCAACTTTAATTTCTCCTGTTCCGCCAGATTCATGTCCCTTGCTTGTTGAGCCGTAACTGAGATAAAAGTTATGCTGTCGCCCGGTATGACCTGGCCCAGTTTGGACAAATCCGTTGAAACCACGGTTGCGATCTTGGGATACCCGCCTGCTGTCTGTTCCCGCAGAAGAATGATGGGCTGTCCGTCTGCCGGGACCTGGATGTTGCCCGGCAAAATCGGCTCAGACACGATTGCGCCGGGCGACTGGTGCGAGTGCTGAATTTGCGGGCCTTCCAGGCGTATGCCGCGCCTGTCGGCTCTTTGGGTCACAGTGTATGGGCAAGTGAAAAGGTCCCGGCCCTTGTCCCGAAACATATGATCCTGGGGGCCGGGCACACAGTGGAGTGCAGCGCCCTGCCCCATTTCCGGGATGAATTCCCCGGGAATTGCATTTTGTCCGGGAACATTTTCCGCCTGTCCTGCAGGCAGAAAATCGCCCTTTTGCAGGGCCCGGCCCCTGAGCCCGCCGAGTGCGGCCTGGGTGCATGTCGATCGGCTTCCCATGATCAGCGGCACTTCAAATCCACCGCCAACAGCCATGTAGATCCGGCACCCAAGACTGACCTGGCTGATACGCAAAAGATCACCCGGTTCCACTTCAAAGGCGCTCCAGGAAGGTCTTTGGATGCTGTTGTGCCTGATTTCGGCCATGGCGCCGGTCAGTGCCACGCGGGCATTGCGCATTACCGCCAGGGTGCAGCCCCGTATTGTCATCTCCAGAACCGCAGATGTCGGGCTGTTGCCGGCAAGTATGTTTGCCGCCCTTGCGGAGTAGGAATCCATGGCGCCTGAAATGGGAACCCCCAGCGTCTGGTAGCCGAAACGTCCCAAATCCTGTATCGTGGTGAAAGCCCCGGGATCCAGTACCAAAAAGGTATCATTTGCCATGGCTTTGCTCCCCGGCCATGCGTTGAAATTCCCGGCTGCTTATTCTTTTGAATTTCAGCTTGTCTCCCGGTGCGTAGTAAGGTACAGGCGGGTTTTGGCCGGCATCGAACAGCTGCAAAGGCGTTCTGCCGATGATACGCCATCCCCCGGGGCTGGCCAGGGGATATATTCCCGTCTGGGAGCCTGCGATGCCGACTGCTCCGGCAGGCAAAAGTTTGCGCGGGGTGTCGAGCCTGGGTGTGTGGAGGCGCTGGTCCAGACCCCCCAGATAGGGAAATCCCGGAGCAAATCCAAGCATGTAAATGAGATACTCGGTGCCGCAATGAATATCGATGACCTCCTCCACGGTCAGGTTGTTTAGCCGGGCCACATCTTCAATGTCAGGTGCGTATTGCGGCTCGTAGCAGACGGGTATTTCCGCAGTGGATGACAATTGAAAGGCTTCGTCTTCTTTTTTTTCGCTGCAGCAGGCAAAAACAGTCTTTCTGAGCGCCGCTGTATCAAGCAGTGCCGGATCATAGATCACCAGAAAAGATGAATAAGCCGTAACCACCTCCAGGACGCCGTCTGTAAGACATTGCCGAAGGCGGTCGGCCACCAGTCTGGTCCAGGCGTTTAACTCCGGATCGATACGCTCGCCGAATTCCACCAGAAGCCCCCAGTCCGCACAATGGCTGATCCGCGGGTTGTTGATTTTCAAAGACATGAGCAAAAATTTCCCTGAAGCATCAGTTAAGCAGTTCCTGTAGAGGGACCAGGCCGATATTGTTTTCCTCCAAAAGATGACGGATCGCGTGCACGGAGGCCACTGCGGCCGGGCTGTCTCCGTGTACGCAAAGCGTGTGGGCTTCTATGCGGACACTTTCACCTTCAGGCGTCAGTGCTATTTTGTCCCTGGCCATGGAAAGCGCCCTCACAGCGACTTCCTGCGGATCTTCAAGCACGGCTCCGGACATATTTCTGCCCACCAGGGTGCCGTCGGGGTTGTAGGCCCTGTCAGGAAAAGCTTCTCTGGCCACCCGCAGACCCAGGTCCTGGCAAATTTCGGCCATGACATTTCCTTTAGGGCCGGACAGCGTGAGCAAAATCAGTTCTGGATCAGCCTTTTGCACCGCACGGGCAAGGGCCCCGCCCAGTTCGGGGTCTGCCAGGACCGCATGATACAGGGCGCCGTGGGGTTTTACGTGCTGCATTTTCAGGTTCCGGCTGCGGCAGAACGCCTGCAGGGCCCCTACCTGATACAGGATATAGCTTTCCAGCTCTTTTGGGCTGCAATTCATATCACGCCTGCCAAAGCCCATCAAATCGGGATATCCCGGATGAGCCCCAACCATGATGTTAAATTTCCCGGCCATCTCCAAAGTGGCCTGCATGACCACCGGATCACCTGCGTGCCAGCCGCAGGCCACGTTGGCCGAAGTGATATGGGGCATTACATCGCCGTCCAACCCCGCAGTGTATATCCCGAATCCTTCGCCAAGATCACAATTGAGATCTATCTGCAAATCATCCTCCTTGAATGGCCCTTTTTGAAGCGCTACCCTATCGTATCTTGCAGAAAATGCAATTGAAATGACCGGATATCTGCCCGTCTGCCTGACTCTGGATGCCATGGCACGATTGTGCCGGCAAGTCAACCCGTGAGCCCGTATTTGTCTCACGGTTTTCCCAGATCTAAAAAACGCTTCGCGTAATGAAAAACTATTTGAGGCGCAACCGGATCTTTTTGTGGCCAGTGTTGATCTAATCGGAATCATCAGGATCCCGGCCAAATATTTGTTGCAAATCCCATTTATTTATGTATATTTGAAGAGGATTTGCACAAGGAGTTTCCATGACCCGACGACAACAGATACTGGATCTTGCCAGAAAAAAAGGGATTATCCAGGCCAGGGATGTTCAAGCGGTGGGTATTTCCCGAAACTACCTGTATCGCATGCACAAGGAGGGACTTCTGGAGAAGATCGCTGTGGGGCTCTACACCCTTCCGGACGCTCCTGTGACTGAAAACTCGTCTCTGGCAGAGGTTTCGAAAAGGGTGCCTCAGGCCGTTGTTTGTCTTATCTCCGCCCTGAACTACCACGGAATTACCACCCAGATCCCCCATGAAATATGGCTGACCATCCCGAGAGGCTCTTGGCGGCCGGATGTAGCATACCCACCGATTAACCTGACCTATGTTTCCGGACCGGCCTATTCGTTCGGTGTTCAGGAGCATCTCATAAACGGTGTGGCGGTTAAAATATACAACCCTGCAAAGACGGTTGCTGATTGCTTCAAATTCCGCAACAAGGTCGGTCTTGATGTGGCCATTGAAGCCCTCCAGGAGGCATGGCGATCACGTAAAGTCACCATGGATGAGTTGGTGGAAGCTGGTGGAATCGATAGAGTGTCGAAAATCATGCGCCCATACCTGGAAGCGACCGTATGAACCAGAACAAAAAAAACATTGCCCATTCAATCTTTGAGCGGCTTCTGAACCGTGCCAAAAGCAACAAGGAAGATTTCAACCTTCTGCTCTCCCGTTACGGTATGGAGCGATTCCTTTATCGGCTCAGCGCCTCGCCCCACAATGATCGGTTCATTCTGAAAGGGGCCAGCCTGTTTCTGGTCTGGAAAGGACAAAGTTACCGTGTTACCAGGGATGCGGATCTTCTGGGGTTCGGCAATTCCGATGTCGAACAGCTTGCGGAAGTGTTCCGCGGCATCTGCCGCGTCGAGTTTCAGAGGGATGGCATGTTCTATTTGCCGGAGTCCTTGAATGCAGAGAAGATCCGCGACGATCAGGAATACGATGGCGTAAGAATCACCTTAATCGGTTTGCTCAATCAGGCCCGGATTCCTCTTCAGGTTGATATCGGCTTTGGGGATGCGATAACACCAGCCCCTGAACAAATCGAATATCCAACCCTTTTTGAAGCTCCCCCACCGCGGTTGAAAGCCTATCCTCGATATACGCTGGTGGCCGAAAAGGTGGAAGCAGTGATCAAACTCGGCGTGGCGAACAGCCGGATGAAGGACTTTTATGATATTTGGCTGCTATCCAGACTCTTCTCGTTCAATGGAAATGTTTTGCGAAAAGCGCTGGATAATACGTTAGACCGGCGGCGCACAACAATTCCGGCGTCAACACCCTTTGCGTTCACGCCCGCTTTTTACCAAGACCCTCAGAAAACAGTCCAATGGACAGCCTTTGTCAAAAAATCAAAGCCCGACATTCCGGTTGGCGACCTGCCTGCTGTTATCGCCGACATAGCTGTCTTCCTCGCACCTGTCATCGAAAGCCTGCAATCCAATGCTTCTTTTGAAGACGTATGGATGCCTGATCAGGGGTGGTGTCTTCAATCGTATCAGTAACACTCCCGGAAGCCCCTCAAAACTTTGTCTATTTTGCAGTGCGTGCCAAATCCTTTCGAAGTCCTGGAGATGATCTGTGAAGAGCATTATCAGAATCAATACGGACAAATCCGACCCTATGTCCCCGTGAGCCCGTATTTGTCCCGCAGTTTTTCAGACAGGTGCTTTACCGCGGCAAAGCCCTTTTCCACGGTTTTTTCGATATCGGGATTGATCAGGCAGCAGGTGGCCGGGGACAGCAGGCTCTGGGCCAGCAGTTGGTCCCGGTCAACACCCTTTGCGTAAAGGCTTTTCCAGAGGTTTTCGAGCATGTTTTCCAGGCTGTCCACGGATTCCTTTTCAAAGGGCTCCACATTGGTGGGCACAAGCCCCCAGCACAGCACTCCGCCCCGGTCCAGGAAGCGCTGGACGGATTTGGCATAGGAGGAAAACACCTCGCCGTTGGTGTAGACATCCAGAGACAGGATATCAATGTCTAAGTTGAGCAGAAAATCCCAGTCCGGGTTGCCGCACAAGTGAACCCCCCGGGGCCGGTCAATAAGGGAGAAAAACATCTCCATGTCCTGCTTTGCCTGGACATCGCCGTAGCCGGACATGGCCGAAAACAGAAACTGCAGGCCGGGCTCATCCACATACATGAAGGCGTTTGGATTTTTTTCCTTGAGCCGGTTTAACTGCACATTGACCCGCCGGGCCATGAACTCGAACATAAACGGGCGCACCGAGTCGTCAAACAATATGGAGCGGTCGTTTTCATCCGCCACGTTAAACCCGAAACTCACCGGCCCCTCCAACTGGCCGCGGATGGCCGGGCGGTCTGATAAATCCATCTCCAGAAACTTGTGATACACCACGGAATAATCCGGGCTGACATCAAAGACTTCCGGGTCATCGAACCGGGCCATGACATCACCGAGTTCTTCTGCGAATTTTTCACCGGAGAAAGACAGTTTCCGGTTTTCCATATCCAGCACAATGCCCGGAAAATGCTCGGCTGCCTGGACATACATGTCCTCGTAATAATTGAGCCGGGGAAGCTGTGGCCAGAAGGGGATGTCAAGCGACATGGCCGCCTCAAGGGCCCGGTCGGCATCCGTGTGGGGCATCACCGCCATGGCGGTTGTCAGCAGGTTTCCTGGAATGGGCATGTCCTCATCCTTTCTTTTGATCGTGGATCAGATCAGCCAAGGCGGCCATCAATTCCGGACCGTTGTCAGCCGCCAGTTGGGCAAAGCGTTTCCCCCCGGTGCTGTGCTGTTTATAAAAATCAACACATTTCCGGACAATGTCAAGGACTTGATCTGCGCTGTAGCAGCCCGGAAGGGGCCGGGCCAGCCGGGGATGACGGCCCAGTTTGCCCCCGAGCAAAACCTTGTAGCATTTTTGTAGGGTTTCGATGGTCTGGGTGGGGCACACACCGGCGCACTGACCGCAGTCCAGGCACCGGGATGCATCAATTCGGGGCATCTGCCGGTTTTCATCCAGGGTGACGGCATCTTCCTTGCAGATCTCCACGCACTGGCCGCACATGGAGCACGGGTTGTCCGTGAGCCCGGGCACGGCTGCACCGATAATGCCGATATCCCGGATCTGGGGCCGGGAGCAGGCATTGGGGCAATCAGCCAAAGTGACGGTGAACTCGTGATGAAATTTTAAGGGCCCGTTAACGGTTTTTTTCAAAAACCCCCGCAGATCCGCTTGGGCCAGAAGCGATTCAATGCGGCCGGCCAGATCCGCATCCGGCCCGGCGCGGTTCGGGCAGCCGCCGGGGCCGAAGCAGTTTTCCACCCGAAAACCGGCCACCTCTTTTTCCATGTTTTCCATATACCCCTTTTTCACCGCATACACGTCATCCACGGTGACTGTGCCGCGCCCCTGAGCCGCCACATATTCCTCCACCTTTTTGCGGACCCGCTTTTTCACGAAAAAGGGAACCTTTCTCATCACGGCCCCGGCCTCGCTGCTCCACTCCATCTCCTTCTCCTTTCTTTCACCCTGAACCTTATCCCTTTTAACCTGCCACTTGCAACCGACTGTTTCCTTGATTTAAATCAAAAACTGTTATAGGAGGCATGCATGAGCCGGTCAAAAGAAATATTGTCCCAATCCATCCTTTTTTCAGGGCTGCCAGAGCAGGATATGGAGGCCCTGATGGCCATTGCCGTGGAAAAATCCGTGGCATCCGGCGAGTTGATCTTCTCTGAGGGTGATCCGGCAGACGGGTTTTACGTTCCCACTGAAGGCATGGTCAAAATCTATAAGCTCTCCACCGAGGGAAAAGAGCAGATCCTGCACATGTTCGGACCCGGCGAGCCATTTGGGGAAGTGCCGGTGTTTTCGGGAAAGGTCTTTCCGGCCAGCGCCGAAGCAATGAAAAAAAGCCGTGTACTGTTTTTCCCGCGAAAAGATTTCCGGGAACTGATCGCCCGCAACCCCTCTGTTGCCATGAACATGCTGGCCGTGCTGGCACGCAGGCTCAGAAACTTCACCATCCAGGTGGAAAACCTGTCATTAAAGGAAGTCCCGGCACGCCTGGCCGGATATTTCCTGCTCCAGGCAGAGGAGCAGAACAATGCGGACACGATCCGGTTAAACATTTCCAAAGGGCACCTGGCCAGCTTTCTGGGCACCATTCCGGAGACCCTTTCCAGAATGCTGCGCAAGATGAGCGAGCAGGGCCTGGTTGAGGTCCAGGGCCGGACCATCCGCTTGCTGGACAGACAAGGCCTGGAAGATCTGGCCGAGTTCGGGAAGATGGAGCCGCCCTGAGCCAAAAAGGCTTGATCCGCAACCGTTATCCAGGGGTTTTCATTTGTTTATCTGATATTTCTTTAGCTTCAGCTGCAGGGCGCGCCGGCTGATGCCCAGGATATCGGCCGCCCTGGTACGATTGCCGCCGGTCTGCTCCAGGGTACTTAGGATCATGTCTTTTTCCACATCCTTTAAAGCCCTGCCAGGAACGCATGAGGCATTGTCCGGTGCCGTTTCAGAGGCGCAGGGATCCATTGCACGGATTGACCGGGGCAGTTCATCGGGTGAAATGGTTTCTCCTCTTGCAAGAATCACCGCCCGTTCCACTGCGTTTTCAAGCTCCCGCACATTGCCCGGCCAGGAGTAGCGCATGAGCAGGTCAATGGCCCGGGGGGAAAACCCCTTGATGATACGGCGGTTTTTCCGGGCGTAAATTTCGAGAAAATGTTCGGCCAAAAGCGGCAGGTCATCCTTGCGCTCGCGGAGTGCGGGAATGGTCACGGAAATGACATTCAGGCGATAATAGAGATCCTCCCTGAAACGGCCCTGCTCCATTTCTTCTTCCAGCACCCGGTTGGTGGCCGCAATAACCCGGATGTCGACCTCAACGGTGCTGCCGCCGCCCAGGGGCTCAAAAGCCTGTTCCTGCAGGACGCGCAGGATTTTGGCCTGGGTTGCCGGGCTCATTTCCGCAATCTCGTCGAGAAAAACCGTACCTGTGTGCGCCTGACGGAAGCGGCCCGGCCGGGTACTTGACGCGCCGGTAAAGGCGCCTTTTTCGTGGCCGAACAGCTCGCTTTCCAGAAGCGTCTCTGGCAGGGCCGCGCAATTGACCTTGATAAAAGGGTTTTCCTTTCTGGGGCTGTTCTGGTGTATGGCATTGGCCACCAGCTCCTTTCCGGTGCCGCTTTCCCCCAGAATCAACACGGTTGCATCCGAAGGCGCCGCCAGGGAAAGGGTTTCAAACATTTTTGTCATGGCCGGGCTCTGCCCGATTATACTGGCATAATCAAACCGGTCGTTGAGCCGCTGTTTCAGGTAAAGATTTTCCCTTTCAAGGTGAAAATGCCGGAGGGTTTTTTCAACCAGGTGTTTTAGCTCATCGATGTCCAGCGGCTTTGTCAGGTAATCGTAAGCCCCGGATCTGAGGGCATCCACAGCCGTATCCACGGATGCGTAGGCGGTCATAATGATAATGGCGATGCCCGGGCTGATGCGCCTTATCTGTTGCAGGGCCTCTATGCCGTCCATGCGGCTCATCCGGATGTCGAGCAGCACAAGATCGTAGAATTGCTTTTCAACCGCGGCAACCGCCTGCTGGCCGTCTGCGGCGTGAGAAGCGGCATAGCCCTCTGCGCTCAAAACCGCATCGAGCATCCGCCGGTGGGATTCATCATCATCAACTATCAGTATTTGCGGCTTCATGGCCTCTTTTCTCCGCCCTTTGTTCCAAAGTCATGGGTATGTGCACTTCAATGCGGCTGCCGCCGGATTGGCCTTCCGGCGGGCTTTGCACCCGCACCGTTCCCTGATGGCTTTCCACGATTTTCTGGACAATGGCCAGGCCCAGTCCCGTCCCCTTTGCCCGGGTGGTAAAAAACGGGTCGAAAATTTTGTTCAGATCCCCAGGCGAAATGCCCGGTCCGTTGTCCTCCACCCAGAATACCATGCTTTCGGATTCCGGCACCTCTGCAGCACCGACCTCCACGAAATCGCCGGATTCCACTGCTTCCATGGCATTTAGCACCAGATTGAGCAGCACCTGGGCCATCATGTTGGCATCGAGCACAACCGATGCCGGCGCGGACCGGGTATTTAAACGCAGCGCAATTCCCCGGGCCCCGGCATCTCCGGAAACCAGACGGACGGCATGCTCGGCCAGATCCCCGGGGTTTTCAGGTTTGGGCTCGAGCACAAGGGGCCGTGCGAAATTGAGCAGATCTGTTACCACCCGGTTGATCCGGTCAACCTCCCGGACCATTATTTCCGCATACTCTACCTCTGCGGGACGATCTGTCAAGGCATGGCTCAGAAATCTGGCAAATCCCCTGATGGAGCTTAAGGGATTGCGGATTTCATGGGCCACCGAAGCCGCCAGCTTTCCCAGGGCCGCAAATTTCTCAGATCTCCGGACTTTTTCCTCCAGCCGCTTGATCTCCCGCAGATCCCGCAGAATCACAACAGCTCCGGCGGCGTTTTCGTCTCCGGTGCCAATGGGGGTGACACTTACGGCCAGGGGCATGTTGTCGCCGTCTGACCCCGAAAACCAAATCTCCCGGTCCATCACCGGCCGGCCTTCTGACAATGTTTCGGAAATGCCGGTTTTTTCGAAATCAAGCACCCGGTCAAGCCGGATCTCCCCCGGGTCCTGGTGGCTTAACCCCAACAGCTCAAGACCCGGGGTGTTCCAGGACAGCACCCGCCCGTCCGGGCCTATGCTGAGCAGCCCGTTGGCCATGCTTTCCACCACCTGGTTCGTATAGGCCTCGGTTCGGCGCAATACCTGATTCATCCTGTGATAGCGGTGAATCACAAAAATAAAAAACACGGCTCCCGCACCCAGGGCCCCGAGAATCGAAACCATTATAATGGCATGGTGAAAATCCTCCTGCCGGGCGTTTTCAAAGGTGGACATCTTAAGGCCGACAACAAGGACAGCGCCCTGCACGGACTTGGCCAGCTCATAGACGGGAGTGTTGTCTGAAAGCCGCCGGAACCGGCTTGCAATGCCGCCGGAAAGCGTTTCGGGCATCCAGCGCCCGAAACGCTTTTTTTTGTAAGAAGGCGAGCTTATAAATGCGCCGGAGTCCTGCAATGAAAGGTAAATATAGGCCACGGAGTCGTTATCGGCCGTCCGGGATATCAGCTCATTTACAGCCCTTGATTCATTGCGGGATTCATAGCTAACCGCGCTGATTCCGGCTTCAACGGCCTCCATGATGGCCACCCCCTGCTGATGAACAAAATCCAGGGCATTGTTTCTGGCCCGATCGATATTCCAGTAGGTGGAAAAACCGATGAAAACAAGCAGGGTCAGAATCACCACCACGATGACCAGGGCGGGCAGGTACAATTTTGCTGGTTGCGGCATTTGCGCGGGCTTGCTCCCTTATGTTTTGATTTGACGGCCGCGGACCCGTGTCCGGATCCGGGCCGTTTTCGTTTGTGTAAAAGTTAAGCACAACAGCGAGGCTTGCAAAATCAGCAGCCGCCGCCCCGGTAACCGCCGCTGCGGGTGTCGTGCTGCCTGTCGTGATGGTCATCGCCATAACCCGGGCGGCGGGTTCTTTCATAATTGTCGTGATCGCGGGTCATACCGGACTCATCATGTCCCTGGTGCATTTCATCCCCATATGCATCATGTTGCTGGTGCATTTCATCACCATAAACATCCCCTCTTTGCCGTTCTGCATTGTCCTGCCGGTCCTGTCCGGAAAAATGGCTGTGATTGCCGTGATCCTCTGCTGCTGCGGGTCCTGCAGCCAGTGCCAATACGGTCAGAACAAACAGGCAAGTAACGATTTTTTTCATTTCAAAAGCCTCCTTTTACTCGTTGAATTAAATTGATTGGCCTGTAAAAAGCTTTTTACAGGCAGTGTTAAGTTTTAACTTCAAAAAAGTTGCTGATAGTGCCTGGTTCTATAATTTTCGCATGATGCCGGCCCGGTGGAAGTTTGCTCCCTGCTGACCGCCTGCGCGCTCAATGCGACTCGCAAACCACCCCCGGGCCGGCATCATGGCCGACAGTGTGCAAGGTTTCACACCAAGGGAGTCCGGAAGCAACACATTGACGTCTTAAAAAGCGTTGTTTTCATTCCCGTTCCCGTGGGCTGGCCCGGAAAGAATCCTCCCAAGGAAGCCCGGGGGCGGGGTCGGTTTGTGAAGCGACATTGAGCGTTTCCGGGATAAATTCAGCCAATGCCGGAGCGAGTAAAATTTCAAATTGCCCGGGGCTGGATGGAAGAAACCCGGAAACGATCAGGAGCGAAAAAACCGGCGCCGGCCGCAGGGCCTCCTTCCTGCAACAACAGCGGACGCGGTAAAAAGCTTTTTACGATGCCATCAAAATTTATCCTTGTGATTCTTTCTCCAGTGACACGCTACACAGATTTAGCAATGATTGTGCCAGAGCTGGAAAAAAACAAATAACGACTTGATAAAAAAGAAAAAAATGATTTTTCTTCAAAAAACGGGCGATTGATAAGTGCGAAAAAAAGTTCCGATTTGCCGTAGGTGCGCATTATTTTCACATCCGATGCAAACTTTTTGCTTTATATAATAGAAGCATTACAATTTTAAGAGAGATTCCGGCAGGGGTGCAGGTCATGCCGCCAGGCGCAGTATAAGGCTTTTTTTAACCGAGACCGGAGTCAACGGACCTTTTTTTGCACTCCGGGAAAAAACGGCACGAATGTTGAATAAGGCAAAGACAGGGCTTTTATTGCCCGTACGAAGATACAAACAACACCTTTAGATATCGGGACAGGAATCATGACAAATTTATTGCCGGCAAACTGCAGAGCCGTTTTACCCGCTGCTGTTTTCATGGTTTTATTTTCGGGTTTTTTCTGCACGGTTTCCGCCCAGCAGTTCATATGGGCACCACCTGCACTGCAGCAGCTCATCGACGAGGCCCTGGAAAACAACCGCCTGCTGCAAAGCAAGGCAGACCGGGCAGAAGCCCTCAAAAAGCGCATTCCGGCCGCAGGCGCACTTCCGGACCCGAAAATCGGATTTGCTCTTCAGAGCATTCCCACAGACAGCTTCACACTTGACCAGGAACCCATGACCCAGAAACAGATCTTCGTGGAGCAGACCGTGCCCTGGCTGTCCAAACTGGATCTGCGCTCCGAGGCGGCTGCGGCAGAGGCCAGACAGCAGAAGGCCGAGCTGGAGGCTGCCAGACTGGAGCTGGCCCGGGACGTGGCTGTGGCCTGGTATGAGCTCGGGTATGTGGTCGAAAGCCTGCGGATCAATGACGAATTAACCGATCTGGTGGCACGCATCAGAAGGGACACGGAAAGCCGCTATGCCGTAGGAGACGGTCTGCAGCAGGATATTTTCCAGGCCGGAGTTGAACTGTCCAGATTAAAAGACGAGGCCGTGAGGCTGGAAAACCGCAGAACCACCATCGAAGACCGCCTGCATGAACTAACCAACAGGGTCGAGCCCACATCCATTGACCCGCCCGCAGATCTGTCCGGGCTCGGGTTTGTGATTTCAGCCGAAAAACTGGCCGCGGCGGCACTGGAGAAAAACCCGGACTTACAAGGCATGCAGGCGCAGATCCAAACCGCCAGGACCCAAAAGCAGCTTGCGCAAAAGGATTATTATCCTGACTTCAATATCCGGCTGACCTACGGCCAGCGCGAAGAAGACCGCACAGGAAGAGACCTGCCGGACTTCGTCTCAGCCGCGGTGGCAATGGATATCCCGCTTTGGCATAAAAGCAAACAGTCAAACGAGGTTGCCGCAGCATCGCGCAATCAGTTTTCCGCCCAGAACCGGTACCGGGATCTGCAAAACCGGCTGCCCTACCGGATCCAATCCCTGGTCGCGGAAATAAACGACACCCGGCGCAGATACCGTCTCTATACCGAAGAACTCATACCCCAGGCGGGCCAGTGGGCCAGATCGGCAAAAGAGGCCTATGAGGTGGACAGGGTGGAATTTGACACGATGATCGACGCCCGCATACGGGTTTTGAAATACCGGCGGGAAGCCAGCCGCCTTTTTCATGACATATACCAGAAACGCGCCGAACTCGAAGCCTGGGTCGGCGGGACCGCGACAGGCAAAACATTGAAGGACAATTCCCATGCATTCAAAGGACAATCCTATGACCAGAGATAAAGCCCGGGGGCAATCAGGACGCATTGCGATTCTTGCCATTTTTCTCACCGCCGTGCTGACCCTGGCGGCCGCGGCAGGCCTGGCCTGGTATTCGGGCCTGCTTTCCTTTGCGGACCACGAGCACCAGGAAGTGCAGCAGGACAACGACATCCAGTACACCTGCAGCATGCATCCCCAGGTGGTCACAGATGAGCCCGGGGATTGTCCCATTTGCGGCATGGAGCTTGTGCCAAAGGACTCGGTGGATGAAAAAGACGACGCAGACGACGGGGAGCGCGAAATCGCATACTGGCGCGCGCCCATGAACCCCCAGGAAATCTATGACGAACCCGGCAAAAGTGCCATGGGCATGGATCTGGAGCCGGTATACGAAGACCAGCTGGTAGGGGGTGTGAATATCTCCATTGATCCGGTCATGGAACAAAACATGGGGATCCGCACGGCAGCCGTAAAGCGGGGGTCGCTTTCCCACATCATCCGGACCTACGGTCACGTGACCTACAATGAAACCAACATGGCCCGGCTCAACCTGAAATTCAGCGGATGGATCGAAAAACTGCACGTGGATTTCACCGGCGCCCGGGTAGAAAAGGGTGATCCGCTGTTTGATTTTTATTCACCGGAGCTGATCACCGCCCAGCAGGATCTGCTCGAAGCCCGGCGCAACTACAGCCGCCGGCCCGATGAAACCAACAGAAAAGTGCTCGAATCCGTCAGAAGCCGGCTGGCCTACTACGGTATTGCCAAATCCGAGATCGACGAGGTCATCGGAAAGGGGACCATCAAGCACGCCCTGACCATCAGCTCTCCGTACACGGGGGTGGTGACGAAAAAAAACGTACTTGAAGGCGATTACGTCAAATCCGGGGCCACGATTTATGAAATCGCCGATTTGTCGAGCGTCTGGGTCGAAGCCCATATTTACGAATACGAACTGGCCCGGGTGGAGAAAGGCCAGACAGCCGAAATGACCCTGCCTTACCTGCCCGAAGAGAAATACACCGGACAGGTGGCATACATCTATCCCTATCTTCAGCGCAAGACCCGGGACGTGGTCGTGCTGCTGGAATTTGAAAACCCGGATATGTTTTTGAAACCCGATATGTACGGGGATGTGAAAATCGCCACCAGCAGCGATGAAACCGGATTGCACATACCGAGATCCGCGGTGATCCGTTCCGGGCAGCGCGATGTCGTGTTCGTCCGGCGTGACGCCGGAAAATTCACCCCCCGGGAGGTAAAACTAGGCATGCCCCTTGACAACGACCGGATCCAGGTGCTCGAAGGCCTGGCACCGGACGAACAGGTGGTAGTCTCCGGACAGTTCATGCTCGACTCCGAATCCAAGCTCCGGGAGGCCTCCCGGAAAATGACCGAACCGGCGCCCGGGGAAAAAGAGCAGGATTCCGGACAAAAGGAAACCGAAGAGGGCTTTTTTGATGGACTGGAAAACGGGGACAACGGGAATGGATTTTTTGAGGATCTGGAATAAAGGGGCCCGGAATGATTGAAAAAATAATTGAATGGTCCATAAAAAACAAGTTCATGGTGGTGCTGGCAACCCTTTTTGTGATTGCCGGCGGCATTCTGGCCATCCGGTCCATCCCCCTGGACGCCATACCGGATCTGTCCGACGTGCAGGTTATCGTTATGACGGAATATCCCGGCCAGGGCCCTGAAGTGGTCGAAGACCAGGTCACCTACCCGCTGACCTCCACCATGCTCAGCGTGCCGTACGCCAAAACTGTCCGGGGATATTCCTTTTTCGGCCTGTCTTTTGTCTACGTGATTTTCGAAGACGGCACCGACCTTTACTGGGCCCGGTCCCGGGTGCTCGAATACCTAAACGGCGCGGCATCCGATCTGCCCGAAGGCGTAACCCCGGAGCTGGGACCGGACGCCTCGGGCGTGGGCTGGGTATACGAGTACGTGCTCAAGGACCACACCGGAGAACACAACCTGGCCGAGCTCAGAAGCATCCAGGACTGGTTTTTGCGATACGAGCTCATGTCCGTGCAGGGAGTGGCCGAAGTGGCGGGCATCGGCGGCTATGTCAACCAGTACCAGGTGGAGGTGGACCCCAATAAGCTGCTTGCCTACGATCTCCCCCTTTCCAGGGTCAAACGCGCCATCCAGCGCTCCAACAATGATGTGGGCGGTCGGCTCGTGGAAATGGCTGAAACCGAATTCATGGTGCGGGGCAAGGGCTATATCCAATCCATCGCCGACATGGAAGAAATCGCCGTTGGCGTCGATGACCGGGGCACCCCGATTTTGTTGAAAAACATCGCCAATATCCACCGCGGCCCTGAACTGCGCCGGGGGGTGCTGGAGTGGAACGGCGAGGGCGAGACCGCCGGGGGCATCGTGGTGATGCGCTACGGGGAAAACGCCCTGGATACCATCAACAGGGTAAAAACCAGGCTGGCGGAGCTGGAAAAATCCCTTCCCGAGGGCGTGACCATAGAAATGGGATACGACCGCTCCGGGTTGATCGAGCGGGCCGTGCATGCACTGCAGAAAAAGCTCGTAGAAGAAATCACGGTGGTGGCCATTATCTGCGTGCTGTTTCTCCTGCACTTCAGATCCGCGTTCGTGGCCCTGTTCACCCTGCCCGTGGGGGTGCTGATGTCGTTTCTTGTCATGTATCCGCTGGGCATTAACGCCAATATCATGAGCCTGGGCGGCCTTGCCATTGCCATCGGCGTGATGGTGGACGCTTCGGTGGTCATGGTGGAAAACGCCCACAAGCACCTGGAGCGGGACCGGGACAAAAAGCCGTTTAATGAAATCATCCTGGAGGCCTCCAAGGAGGTCGGCCCGGCCCTGTTTTACAGCCTGCTGATTATCACGGTGTCGTTTGTCCCGGTATTTGCCTTACAGGAGCAGTCCGGCCGGATGTTCAAACCCCTGGCCTATACCAAGACCTTTGCCATGGCCGCCTCATCGCTTTTGGCGATCACCATCATCCCGGTGCTGATGACCTTTTTTATCACCGAGCGGCCCATTGACCCGCAGACTTCCAAAAAACGCCGGCGCCAGATCTGGATTGCCGCCACAGCGGGTCCGCCGATGATAGTTGTTGCAGCCGGCATTGCAGGCGTGGACCTTCCGGGCTGGAGCCTAATTGCGGCAATCGCGCTTTCCGTGTTTGCCGTGATCTGCCTTGTGCCCCAGAAAATCCTGCCGGAACACAGAAATCCGCTGAGCCGTCTTTTTATCCGCGTCTACAGGCCGATGATCGCAATGGTGGTCAACTGGCGCAAGACAACGATTTTGATTGCCGTGCTGATCACCGCGGTGACATATTATCCGGCCAAACAACTGGGCAGCGAATTCATGCCCCCCTTAAACGAAGGCGATCTGCTCTACATGCCAACCACCCTGCCGGGCATTTCCGTGACCAAGGCCCGGGAACTGCTCCAGCAGACCGACAAGATCATCAAACGCTTCCCGGAAGTCCAGAGCGTGCACGGCAAAATCGGCCGGGCCGATACGGCCACGGATCCGGCACCGCTGACCATGATTGAAACCACCATCATGCTGCGGCCCAAAGTGGAATATGAAACCCTGGAAGTCCAGCGCTTTTTCTCATCCTGGCCCGACTGGCTCAAGGGGCCCCTGACCCTGATCTGGCCGGAGAAAAAAAAGGGCGAAATCGTGCACCAGTGGCGCAAAAAACAAACAGACCGTTTTTTTTCTTCCTGGCCGGGTTGGCTGAAAGCCCCGCTTGCCTGGATCTGGCCGGAACAGCGGCACATGACCATCGAAGAGCTAAAAGCGGACTTAAACGATGCCATCCGGTTTCCGGGGCTCACCGATGCCTGGACCATGCCCATTAAAACCCGCATTGACATGCTGTCCACCGGCATCAAGACGCCTGTGGGCATCAAGCTCATGGGCCCGGATCTGGAGGTGCTATCCGAGCTGGGCACCCGCATTGAACAGGTGGTGCGCGATATTCCGGGAACCCTGTCGGTCTATTCCGAGCGCACAACCGGCGGCAATTACCTGGATTTTGACATCAGGCGTCATGAAATCGCCCGATACGGCCTGACTGTCGATGATGTCCAGGAAGTGATCATGACCGCGGTGGGCGGCATGAACATCACCTATACAGTGGAGGGCCTGGAGCGCTATCCCGTGAATCTGCGCTACAAACGGGAGTTAAGAGACGATATGCAGCAGCTCAGGCGGGTGCTGGTGGCCACGCCAACCGGAGCCCAGGTGCCCCTTGCCCAGCTGGCCGACCTTGAAATCCGCAAAGGGCCGCCCATGATCAAAAGCGAAAACGCCAGAAGAACCGCATGGATATACGTGGACATCGCAGACGTGGACCTGGGAACCTATGTTGAGCGGGCGCGCAAAATCGTGGATGAAAACATCGACAAACCGGCAGGCTATTCCCTGGTCTGGTCCGGGCAGTTTGAATACATGCAAAAGGCCAGGCAAACCCTGAACCTGATTGTTCCCGTGACAATCCTGCTGATTTTCGTGCTGCTCTATATTCATTTTAAAAACATCACCGAAGCCATGGTGGTCATGGCATCGCTGCCGTTTGCCCTGGTCGGGGGGGTATGGCTGCTTTATCTGCTGGACTATAACGTTTCAGTGGCCGTGGTGGTGGGCTTTATCGCCCTTGCCGGGCTGGCGGCGGAAACCGGTGTGGTGATGCTGGTCTATCTTGACGAGGCCCACAAAAGATGGGCGAACCGGGGAGAAATGCAAACCACAGAGCATCTCAAGGGTGCGATCATCGAAGGGGCGGTGGAACGCGTGCGGCCCAAGCTCATGACCGTGGCCACCACCTTAATCGGCCTGATGCCCATTATGTTCGGCACCGAAACGGGTGTCCGGGTCATGAAGAGAATCGCCGCGCCCATGGTGGGTGGGCTGATCTCCTCGACCATTTTAACCCTGATTATCATCCCGGCGGTCTATGATATCTGGAAACGCCGGGAAATCAAAGAAAAACAATAAAACCACAAAGCCAACAAGGAGAAACGTTATGAAACAACTGATGCATTTTATGATCGCGCCAATGATGCTGATCTGTCTGGTCATCGCGCCTGCGGCCGCCCAGCACGGCAGCGATGGAGAAACAATCCACCAGGCAGCCGTGGATAACCATGAGCTGACTTATGAACTCATTGACATGCGCCAGGCATTAAAGGAGCGCGGCAGCGACAGCGAGGCCACCCACCATCTGATGGTCTTTATCCGGGACCAGAACGGCGATGCGGTTACCGGAGCCAGGACCGGGTTTCTGATCCAGGGTCCTGACGGAAAACAGCAAAAGGTCATGGCCATGGGCATGGCAGACGGCTACGGTGCTGATGTCTCACTTGATCCGCCCGGCACATACACCATCAAGACAAAAGCCGTGGCAGGAGACAAATCCCTGATCCATTCATTTGATCACGTTGTTCAATGAACCGGCACGATCCTGTCAACCAGTCCGGATCCGGGCCATTCGGAATGTTCTTGACCGCTGCCGACTTTTTAGATTAGAATTATTAGTTTATCAGCAACACTTATGATTTCACGCGGCACGGGCCGCGGCCATGGGTCGCACAAAGCCCGTTTTCTGCCAAAACAAACAAAAAGACTGTTATGACGCAACTGCTGCTTCGCCCCAATATTGAACTGGAGCCAAAGGCCCTTGCCATAGGGGGCCGGCGCCTGGAGATCCTGTGCGTTAAAAATCTTGAACCCCTGATTGCCGAACTCGAAGCAGAGGGCCGGCAGGAAATTGCGCATTTTCCCTTCTGGGTGAAAATCTGGGAGGCCAGCATCGTGCTCACGGACTGGCTGGTTCACACAGGACTGGATAAACGTCAGGAAATCCTGGAAATCGGTGCGGGCATGGGCATTACCGGACTGTTTCTCGGCGCCTTTGGCCACCGGGTCACCATCACTGACAATCAGCCTGACGCCCTGGCGCTGATGAAAAAAAACGCGGCCCACAACGAAATTGACACCGTGCGGGTCTCGGCCCTTGACTGGCATGAACCCGACACCCATGAAACCTGGGATATCATCTGCGGCTCGGAACTGATATACCGAAAATCCGACGTGCACCCGGTCATCGAAATTCTCAAAAAAAAGCTCAGATCCGGCGGAACAGCCTATCTGGCCCATGATATCGCCCGGATGTCCATGATGGAATTTCTGATGGAAGCGGAAAAGGAATTTGATCTTTCCCACAAGGGCATGGCTTTTACCGGCATGGGAGAAAAAAAACAGATCATCATCCATACCCTGAAACATAAAGCATAGGGCGCCGGGAGCATTGATTTTTGGATGATCATTTCCCACATCTGATTTCCGGGCTGTTTGACCATCCGGTCACCGCCGAAGCCATTCTGGAAGAGATTCCCACCGCCCTGATCCTGCTCGATGCCCGGCGGCGAATCCGGTACATGAACCGGGCGGCTTCCGCCCTTACCGGCTATGGCCTACAAGAAGCAAAAAACATTGCCTGTCACAATATTGTGCGAACCCGGGCCTATCTCAAAGACGGCCCGGTTTCAAAAATCGCACCGGCCAGCGGACCGGTGTGCGTGCAAAGCGATCTGATCAACCGGGAGCGACTGCGCATTGACGTGCGCATTACCATGATCGGGCTTTTTGATCCCGCCGGCAAATGCCTGGGTTACGTGGATGCCATCGAGGACCTGCGGGGCACGGCTCAGCCACAAGCGCAAATGCATCCGGCATTTGGCTTTGCCGGAATGATCGGCAACAGCCCGGATATGGAAAACATCTTCCGCACCCTGCCCCTGATCGCCGGAAATGACTCCCCGGTGCTGATTACCGGGGAGACCGGCACGGGAAAAGACCGGGCCGCCAGGGCCATCCACGAAAATTCCGGCCGGGCCAGGGGGCCGTTTGTCAAAATCAACTGCGGCGCCCTGCCGGAAACCCTTCTTGAATCCGAATTGTTCGGACACTGCAAAGGCGCATTTCCCGGCGCCGCCGAAAACCGGCAGGGCCGGTTCCGGCTGGCGCACAACGGCACCCTGTACCTTGCTGAAATCGGGGATATGCCCCTGGCCCTGCAGGCCAGGCTGTTAAACCTTCTGGACAACAACACCGTCTATCCCATGGGCGGAACCCGGGGATTTCAAGTGGATGTTCGTGTTATCGCAGGCGATCACAGGAATCTGGAACAGATGGCGGAACAAAACGCATTTCGCAAAGACATGCTGTTCCGGCTCAACATGGTGCGCCTCCACCTGCCTCCGCTGCGGCAGCGGGGAGATGACATCGGCCTGCTCACAGACCATTTTCTGCACCAATTCAGCACCGCCTTTGGCAAAGACATCCGGCAACCGGCTCCTGAGACCCTGGATTTGCTCAACACCTACACATATCCGGGCAATGTCCGGGAATTGCGAAACATCATCAAATACGCGGTCAACGTCTGCCGGCAGCATCAAATTGAACCCCGGGATCTCCCCGCCTATCTCAGCAGCAACATCGAGCCGGCAGCCGGCCGCATGGAGCATGACACCCGGACCCGTCAGGAACAGCCCGGGACTGTTTCCGGCTCTTTTCAGCCCACAGCCGAAGGCACGGCCACATGGGCTGAGACCGAAAAGCAGATGATCATCGACGCCCTGGTCCGGACCGGCGGCCGTCGCAACAAGGCCGCAGCCCTGCTGGGATGGGGCAGAAGTACCCTGTGGAGAAAAATCAAGCAGTATCAGATCCAGTAGGATGAAACAAGCCTGCGGGCGGGAAAATTATTGGACACTTGTCCTGCATTTGTGCTATTTTTATAAAGTACAATACCATTTTAATATCCAATATCAGGACAAAATTCATGTCCCGGAAAATCCTCATACCCCTGTACGGACACGAAGTGGCGCCCCGTTTTGACCTGGCATCAGAGGCTGCCATTGTTTCAGCAGATCATGACGGGACGTGGGAAAAAAAAATCGTGGTCCTGGCCCAGGTCTCCGCGGAGAAACTGTGTCACATGATTTTAACAAAAGACGTGGACACCGTAATCTGCGGCGGCATTGAAGATCAGTATTATCAATACCTGAACTGGAAGCGCATCTGTGTCTATGATTCCGTTATCGGCTCGTGGAAGCAAGGAGTGGAGCAATTGCTGAAAAACAAACTTTACCCGGGCGCCATTATCGGCCAGCAAGGGGAGAACTGATCCGATGGCCGATAAAATGAAAAAATGGTGGGACCTGTGCCGGCAGATATTTGAAAGGGATGAAGAAAAAAAAGAAATGCCCAGGCGCTACCGGCGCCTTCGCCGCAATATCATTTTTTTGATGCTGGCCGTGACCCTGATTCCGCTGGTGATCATGGCGGCCACCAACGCCATGCAGTACCAGAAAAACATCAAAGCCGAACGCATCAAGCCCATACGCGCCATTGCCGGAAAGGCAGCCCATTCCTTTGAGCTGTTTCTCGAAGAGCGGCTGTCGGCCATCCATTTCATCTCGTCGAGCTATTCCTATGAAATCCTGTCCGGCCAGGCGACGCTGCACCGGATTTTCCGGATTCTCCGTGAAGAATACGGCGGATACGTGGATCTTGGCATTATCAACAACGACGGTACCAAGGTCGCCTACACCGGCCCCTATGACCTGCTGAACAAAAACTATTCCAACCAGCAATGGTTCAACGAAGCCCGGGTGCGCGGGGTGTACATCAGTGATGTGTTCATGGGTTACCGGGACCTGCCGCATATCGCCATGGCCGTTCAGAATTTAAACGACCAGGGCGAGTCCTGGATCCTGCGGGCCACCATGGATACCAAAAAATTCGAGGACCTGATCAGTCCCATGGGAATGGATCCCATCACGGACGCATTTATCGTCAACAGCAAGGGCGTTCTCCAGTCCGATTCCCGGAACTACGGAAAGGTACTGGACCAATTTCCCATGGAAATCCCCTCAAGCGATTCCGGCACCCATGTCAGGGAACTGACCGACCCCGACGGCCGGGAAATCGTCATGGTATACTCCCGACTGATCAAATACGACTTCATCCTGGTCATGATCCTGCCCCAGGCCAATATTTTTCAACCCTGGCACACGCTCAAGCAGGAAATGTCGTATATGTTTGTGGCAAGCGTTATTGCCATCTTTCTGGTGATTTTAGGCTCCACTCACCTGCTGGTCAAACGAATCCGGGAGGCCGATGAAAAGCGCGTCATTGCCTTCCGGGAGCTTGAATACACACAGAAGCTGTCCTCCATTGGCCGGCTTGCCGCGGGCGTGGCCCACGAAATCAACAACCCCTTGGCCATTATCAATGAAAAAGCCGGGCTTTTAAAGGATCTGGTGGACCAAGACAAGCATCATGACAAGGAAAAGCTCATGCGAGGCGTCTCCCAGATTCTGCAGTCCGTGGACCGGTGCCGCAATATCACCCACCGTCTGCTCGGATTTGCCAGACGCATCGGGGTGCAGTATGAAATGCTCGACATTAACGAGGTTATCCGGGATACCCTGGGGTTTCTTGAAAAGGAGGCCCATCACCGCAACTTAAGCATTGAGTTTAAGTTTGACGAACAAATCCCGAAGATCTCCTCTGACCGGGGCCAGCTGCAGCAGGTCATCCTTAATATGCTGACCAACGCTTTTGCCGCAGTCAAAGACGGCGGACAAATTGTTTTGTCCTCCTGGCAAAAAGATGACCAGACCGTGGCCCTTGCCATCCGGGACAATGGCCACGGCATGAGCGAAGAAACCATGCGGCAGATTTTTGAACCGTTTTTTACCACCAAAAAAGGATATGGCACAGGCCTTGGCCTGTCGATCACCTACGGTATCATTAAAAAACTGGGCGGAGAAATCAAGGTGGACAGCAAAATAGACCAGGGAACCACCTTTACCATCTTTCTGCCCAAAACGCCCCCCGGAGAAATGGAAAATGAATGATTCAATCAAGGTGCTGCTGGTCGACGACGAGGAAGAATTTGTGACCACACTGGCCGAAAGACTGGAAATGCGGGGATTTGACCCCAGCATTGCCACATCCGGAGATCAGGCCCTTTCCATGGTGCAGGATAAAGCGTTTGACCTCATCGTGCTGGACCTGATGATGCCCGGTATCGGGGGCCTGGAGGTGATGAAACAAATCAAATCGGCCAATCCGGAGATGCCGATCATCCTGCTCACCGGTCAGGGCTCAACCAAGGAGGGTATGGAGGGGATGAACCAGGGGGCTTTTGATTTCCTGATGAAACCCCTGGATATAGAAGAACTGATTTCACAAATTCATGAAGCGCTTGGAAAAACCTCAGCATAACCCCGCCAAGCAGAAAAGGGAACCCAATGAACCAGGAAACTGAAAAAACACTGGCCTTTTTCGGCAGAATGACAGCCAACCTGACCCATGAGTTCAAAAATATCCTGGCCATCATACAGGAATCCGCCGGGTTAATGGAAGACATCATGGCCATTTCCCCCCTGGCCAAGGACAAATACCAGGAAAGATTCAACAACTCCATGAACACCATTAAAAACCAGCTCCAGCGGGGAATGGAGATGGCCTCCCGTTTCAACCGCTTTGCGCACTCGCCGGATCACAACAGCGCGGAACTGGAACTGGGGGAAACAATGGTTCATTTCTGCACGCTCACAGAGCGCTTTGCCCGGCTCAAACACATCACCCTGCAGGCAGACAGCCAGAATGGTCAGGAAATCAAAATCACCACCAATCCCCTGCTGCTCTACATGGTTTTGTTCTACAGCCTGGACGCCTGTCTTTCGGTCCTGCCGGCCCAATGCGAAATCCGCCTGATTTCGGCCAAAAAGGATGAAAATGCCGCTGTGGAAATCGCCTGCACCGGTAAGCAGGCGCCTTCGCCTGAACAATTTTTCACCGGGCTGCGGCAAAGCAATGCATGGGGCGAGCTGGAAAACACGGCAGAACAATTGAATGCAGAGCTGAAGTGCAATACTGATGATCTTCGTTTTTACCTGATTTTGAAATAACGGAGGAAACCTTGTAATGGCCGGAGAAGTAAACGGCAAAACAGCCATAAGGATCCTTCTGGTCGACGATGAAGAGGAATTTGTCACAACCCTCTCGGAGCGGATGGAGATGCGCGGATTTGATGCATCCGTTGCTTTTGACGGCCAAAAGGCGTTGGAAACCTTAAAAACCCGGGTGCCCGATGTCATGGTGCTTGATCTGCGCATGCCCGGAATAGACGGCATGGAGGTCCTGGAACGCGTAAAAAAGACAAACCCGGAAGCCCAGGTGATCATTCTGACCGGGCACGGATCCTATAAGGATGAGGAACAGGCCAGGCGCCTCGGGGCATTTGATTATCTGCAAAAACCCGTTGGTGTGGACACCCTGGTGAAAAGCATCCAAAAAGCATACCAGCAAAAAATCGAATCCGCATATGCGGCTGAACCTTCCGACGAAAGCCAAAGGTAGGAAACAGACATTAAAATTATGGACAATGGAAAAAAGAAAAATTAAGTTAAGTCTATAATCAAGCCCAAACACAAAACTTGGCCCGATACATCTTTAAGTGCACAGGAGGAATCCCATGAAAACAAGGGTACTGCTTGTTGATGATGAGCAGCAGTTTGTTGAACAGCTCTCGGAACGCCTGAGAATCCGGGACTATGACGTCAGCGTCTGCTTCAGCGGCGAGGAGGCGGTTGAAAACATCCGGCAGTATCTCTATGATGTTGTGATCCTGGATGTGGCAATGCCCGGAATGGACGGAAACGAGGTGCTGAAGCGAATCAAGCAGCATCGCCCCCTGACCGAGGTCATCATGTTAACCGGGCATGCCACGGTGGAATCGGCAATTGACGGGATGAAGCAGGGCGCGTTTGATTACCTGATGAAACCATGTGACACAGAAGCGCTGGTAAAAAAAATCCACAACGCCTATCAGCGAAAAGCCGAGCAGGAAGAGCGGATCCGGGCGGCCAAAACCGAGCGCTACAGCACTTCGCCGTGGTCGGCACTGGAAGACAAGTAAGACCGCAGCCCGGATACAGATAACAAGACTTTTTCAGCCTTTGGCAAAAAACCCGGCCCCCTGATTCAGGGCCGGGTTTTTTAACTGCCATGGATTGTTTTTAAATCCCGTAGAAGAAGTAGAGAACCGCAAGTTCCACCACAAGAAACAGAACCGTCATACCGGCTCCGGCCTTTGCATAATCCACTGTTCGGTAACTGCCCGGCCGCATGACCAGCGCATTGACCTGGTGGGTGGGCAGCACAAAGGTATTGGAGGCAGACAGTCCCACAACCAGGGCTGCCATCCGCGGATCACCTCCGGCCATCATGGCCATGTTCATGCACAGCGGCACCAGCAGCACCGTTGCCCCGACATTGGAGATCACCAGTGTAAAAAATGAGGCCATCAGGCCGACCACCGCCAAAAGCACGATGGGTGCGGGCTCGCCGAGCACCCCGAGCACGCCTTCGGCAATATAAGCCGCGGTACCCGTCTGCTCAAAGGCCATGCCCAGGGGAATCAGACCCGCCAGCAGAAAAACGGTCATCCAGTCCACGGCCCTGTAGGCCTCATCAATTTTCAACACCCCGGTAATGATCATACCCAGGGCCCCGGACATCAACGCCACGGAAAGCTGCATTTTCAGAAAAATCACCTGCGCCAGTGCCACGCCGAGCCATACCAGGGCCAGCTTGGCTTTTTCCGGCCGGAGAATTTCTCCCTCAAGGGGCGTGGAAAAGGTCAGGGATCTGGGCTGGGGATGATTTTTCAGGATGTGAAACCGCTCCCATGGGCCAAACAGCAAAAGCGTGTCACCCATGCTCAGCGTGATATGCGTCAAACCGGAATAGTAAATCCGGTTGCCCTTAAAAAGGGCCAGGGGCGTGACGCCGTAAATCGTTTTGAAATCCACTTCGCTCATGGTCTTGCCAATGAGCTCGGATCTGGGGGAAACAATGGTTTCAGCCATGCCTGCACTGGTTCTGGAAAGGGTTTCGGCAAAAGACTCCAGGGTGTCTTTTACTTCCCAGCCCATCTCGTCGGCCATTTTCATGACGTTCTTGCGCCGGCCCACGACCGCCAGATCATCTCCGGGCCGGAGTTCCTCTGAACTTCTGGGCACGAAGTTTTTGTCTCTTTCAGCGGCGTGCCCCACGGCCACCGCCGTGACCAGGTACCGGGTCTGCACCCCGAGATCAGCCAGGGTACCCGTGGTTTTGGCGTCTTCCGGAATATGAACCTCATAAATGGTCTCAAAGGCCCGGTAAGCCTGCATCAGGGCGTTGGTGACACCTTCGTCGCTCTCACCCTTGCTGGCCGGCAGAATAAACCGGCCGAAGACAATGAAATAAAGGATGGCTGAGATCAGCAGGCAGATACCAATGGGGGTCTGGGTAAACAGGCCAAAGGGCTCAAGCTTTTCCCCGCCGATGGTCATCAGGTCGTTTAGCAAAATCGTGGGGCTGGCACCCACCAGGGTCAGGGTACCGCCGATAATGGCGCAAAATCCCATGGGCATCAGAATACGGGAAACCGGAATGCCGATACGCTTTGCAATCCGCTGGGCGGCCGGCAGAAACAGGGCAGCGGCGCCGATATTCTGCATAAGAGCCGAAATCATACCCACAGTGCCGCCGATAAATGTAATAATGCGGCTTTCGCTTTTGCCGGCAATCTTTATGATCGGGCTGGCCACCTGGTTCATCACGCCGGTCTTGTCCAGTCCGGCGCCCATGATGATCACGGCAATAATGGATACCACCGCATTACTGCTCAGGCCCACAAAGGCGTCTTTTGGGGAGATCAGGCCGAGAAGCGGCAGCAGGACCATCATGAGGATACCCACGACATCCACCCGGACCCATTCAAAAACAAAAAGGACTATTACGAATACCAAAACAATCATGGTCAGCAGCATTTCAGGCGTCATTGAAAACCGATCCTTTCTTTATCTGGTTGAGCCGGGTATAGGACTAGCCCTTTTTATTCTCGTGCCGGAAGATGAAACACAGCACTGCTGAAAACAGGACCAGCACCACTCCTCTGATAAAATGAAATTCCATGGTCTCTCCTTTTTCCCCCTGGTTCGGGTTCGCTCCGGGGATTTAAAAAAATCTCAGGCCACGCTGTAGACATAGAGCTGTTTTCCGGAGCTCTCCGGGGCCTGATCCGCCAGTTGCCGATCTGTGGGCTCTGATACCACAAATTCGACATTGCCGTATTCCTTTGCCACCTGCTCGGCCACGGCATCGGGCTGTCCGTAACGGATCACGTGTTCAAAGGGAATGCCTTTTTCCTTGGCCACCTTTGCAAACTTTTCCGCGTTTTGCCGGGCGCTTTGCTCAAATTCGCTGACCCGTTCGGGCATGGGATCCCGGTTTAGGATGGACTCCGGAAACGGCGCCGGACTTAAGGCCACGAGCCGGTAAGACATCCGCTCAGCCATTTCCAGGGCATAATCAATGAGACGATCAGAGAACCGATCCTCGTTTCCCACCACAAGCAGAACGCCTGAGCGAATCCGGGAAACCAGGGTATCAATATTGACCGGCTTTTCCAGGTAATCAAACGCCCCCAGGCGCCTTGCCTCGATTTCGTCTTTCTCCGATCCCTGCCCGGTGAGCATGATGACCTGCACGTTTGGATGTTCCTTTTTGACCCGGCGCAGCACATCCATTCCGTCCACGCCGGGCATGCGCAGATCAAGGACCATGACATCCGGAGATTGCCTGTTGAGCTGCTCGAGCGCCTCTTCCCCGTTTAAAGCGATATCCGCGCTCAGATCCCGCATCTGCATGCGCTGGGAAAGGGTGTCGACAAAGTCTTTTTCGTCATCAACAAGAAGTATCCGGATTTTGCCGGTGCCCTTATCGTCTTCCATGAATCTCTCCTTTATTGAATCGTTTTGTCTCAATCTGAATCTTTGTGTTTCATCCGGCAGTCTTTATTTTTTTAATTAGATCAGGTAGTTTACCCCACTGCAAGTGACGTGTCAAGAGACTAAAACAAACTAAAACAAACCCGCCCGATGACAGGAAAATACGCCGGCATGCCGCGGAACCGATCCCGAATCCGCACGTGCGGGACATATTCGGCTTTGCTTAAGACTCCGGTTCTGATAATCTGTGCTTTCCGGCCAACCAAAGGACGCTTTGCGAAAGGAGACGGCAAATGGTAACCCTGCTGACCACAAAGCAAGTGGCCGCCTATATCGGTGTCAATGAAAAGATGGTTTATTCGCTGGTGGCTGAAAAGGGGTTGCCGGCGTCGAAAATCACCGGCAAATGGCTGTTTCCCCGGCACCTGGTGGACCAGTGGATCGAGGCCAGCACCATCAATTACCCGGATTCCCCGGCTAAGCGGCTTCCCGAGACCGGGTTGCTGATCATTGTGGGCAGCAACGACCCGCTTTTGGATCAGACCATTTCATGGTTTAACAGGCAGTTTCCGGACCATATCGCCGTGTTTGGCAATACGGGCAGCATGGGGGGACTCAGGGCCCTGCGGCAGGAGCGCTGCCACATGGCCGGCAGCCATCTCATGGAAGAAAACGGATCTGAATACAATTTTTCCCATGCAGGCCGGGAGGTGGGACAAATGCCGGCTGTGGTCAATTTCTGCCGCAGGGAGCAGGGCCTTTTGGTGGCAAAAGGCAACCCCGGACAGATCCGATCCGTGGCCGACCTCCATCAGGCCGAAATCCGCGTGGTCAACCGGGGACCGGAAACCGGCACCCGCCTGCTTTTTGACCGGATGCTGGAACAGGCCGGCATTGATCCCCAAAGCCTTGCCGGATATGAAAACGAAGTCAGCCGGCACATTGATGTGGGCATTGAAATCCTTGCCGGCAGAGCCGACGCCGGCCCGGGCATCCGGGCTGTGGCAGGAATGCTCGGGCTGGATTTCATTTCTTTGCGCTGGGAACGTTATGACATGCTGATCAGCAAGGAGCACTTTTTTGACCGGCCGGTGCAGGATTTTCTGGCTGTTTTCCATGACCCCGGCTTTCAACGCATGGCCGCCGGCTGGCAAGGCTATGATGTCAGTCTAAGCGGCAAAATGATATTTCCCGGGCAATAAAACCCCTGGCAATCCGTCAGCTGCCCGTGGGGCAAACCGGGGCCTTGCGCGCAATTGATTTTTCCAAATTCCCGCCTGTCCGTGGCCAAAAAAAATTCAACCGGCAGGACTGCGGCGGCGGGTACGTGACGGAAAAATGCGGTTGTAGACCTCATCCGGGTCAAAACTTTCGTAACCCGCTTCCTGCAGGCCTTCGGAAAGATCCCGTATTGTCTTGGTGCCCACGCCCGGCCAGCACAATATGGCCTTGATGTTTTCCTGTCCGCCTAATTTCCTGGGATCGGCCAGAGCCTGCTCGCCCAGGCATTTGCGGATAACGTTGCAGGTATGGGTCCCAATGTATTCAACAAACGGATACTCAAAAGCTGTTTTCCGAAACCGGCATTCCCGGTAATATGCCTGCTGTACGTTGGCAATCCCCATCTGGCAGGCTTCGCCGATCTCTGCCCATACATACCCCTTGCGGCGCATTTCAAAAATCAGATCGATGCGCTGCCGGCTATTGCTGTCTGTATATCTTCCCAGTCGTCCCATGTTGATTCTCTTTTCTGTATGTGTTGCCGCCATCTCTATTATAAAAAAGTTCGGCAAGTTGAACATTGATCATCTCCGGGACGAACTCCTTTTTCAGAACATTTGAAAGTCCTCCCGACGGGTTTTGGCAACTCGATCATCACAGTTTTTATTTTATATACGCTATAGGATTAGATCTAATTGGTCAAGTTGGAATATGCTATTCTCCTATTCCATGTGGTTTATTTAACATTAGACACGAATCAAACCTTCTGCAAACATACAAAAAATGATGGTGCCGTAAAAAGTCCCAAAACGGATATCACCGTCACCCACTAAAGAGACAACTTATTGATTTTACTTAACACTTAATCACTTAAAACTTAACACTGCCAGTAAAAAAGACTTTTTACTGGCTCATCAAAAATTGAATCGAAAAAATTTGCATGTGACGTTTGCCGCCATGATGTGATACCTTACCCGCAAACACAAATACAGGATTGTTGTCATGCACGAACTGCCCGTCACCGAAAGCATTCTGGAAATCGTTGTCAAACATGCAAAACAAAACCAGGTCAGCCGTGTGGTTTCCATAACCCTGGAGGTCGGAGAACTGAGCGACCTGGAAAATGAGTGGCTTCAGCATTATTTTGATTACCTGAGCAAAGACACCCTGGCCGCAGGCGCGGAACTCAAAATCCAAAGGGCGCCCATAGTGCTCAAATGCCGGCAATGCGGCCATGAATTCCAAATCCAAAAAGATGAACTGGGGTTATCGGATTGCCCGCAATGCGGAACCGCCGGCGATGTTTCCCTTGTTTCCGGCCGGCAGTATCATATAAAGGAAATGGAGGCCATCTGAATGGAAGAAATCAAGCTCATCGAAATCAAAGAAAACATTCTGTCGGACAATGACGAGGCCGCCCGGCAGCTGCGGCAGAAACTGGCGAATGAAAAAACCTTTGTCATCAATCTCATGTCTTCGCCGGGGGCCGGAAAAACGAGCCTGCTGCTGCAGACCATAGAACGCCTGAAAAACGAACTGCGTATCGGTGTCATCGAGGCGGATATCGATTCAGTGGTGGATGCGGAAAAAATCCGGCAATCCGGCGCGGCTGCCGTGCAGCTGCGCACAGGCGGCTTTTGCCACCTGGATGCCGCCATGGTGAAAACCGGACTCGACGGCATCGGTTCCAAGGATTTCGACCTGATCTTTATAGAAAACGTGGGCAATCTGGTCTGTCCGGCGGAATTTGACACCGGGGCCATGAAAAGCGCCATGATTCTCAGCGTGCCCGAAGGCGATGACAAGCCCCTGAAATACCCTTTGATGTTTACTGTTTCAGACGTACTTCTGGTCAACAAAACCGACATGATGGCCTTGAGCGACTTTGACACGGCGGCCTTGCGCAAGCGCGTGCACAAGCTGCACCCGGAGATGGAAATTCTGGAAGTCTCGGCCAAAACCGGCGCTGGCATGGATCAATGGGTGGACTGGATTCGCCGGGCCATTGAGAATTTTTCTTGACAAAGTTTTGACAAACCTCTTTAAAATATAGTAATAATCTGTAATTAATCGTTTTTCTGAGAAACCACCGGCCTGAACAAAAAAATCCGGGCCCAGATGCAACACCATCCATTGAAGCGGCCATACCATGACGCATGACAACAGCAATGACAAGCAGGAACATGGCGCAGGGCAAACGGAAACCGACTTTGAGCTGGAAATCCGCTTTGACGACGAAACAGAGTGGCCTGCAGAGGATGCCGGCAACGACGACAATCGGCAGCCAGAGCCGGAAAATGCCGCCCTGGAGGCTGTAAACCGGCGGATTGCCCAATTGTCCGAGGCCTTTGAAACCAAGCTCAAATACGATGCCCACAAAAACAAGGTCATAGATGAACTGCACCAGGAACTTCAGGAATACCGGGACGGCCTTGTTAAAAAATACATCCACTCCATGGTAACCGATGTCATTAAAATTATTGATGACATTCGTAAATTCAAAGCGTATTACGAACCCGGACCGATTACCGAGCAAACCGCCGGCCGGTTGCTGGAGTTTCTGGAAGAAATTGCCGGCGACCTGGAAGATCTTTTTACCTGGCAGGGCATTACTGCCTTTACCTGCGGTGTGACACATTTTGACAACACCCGCCAGCGAGTTGTCAAAAAAGTTGAAACAAGCGATCCGACCTTGGACAAAACCATAGCCGAAAGCATGCGACCGGGTTATGAATGGGACGGCAAAATCCTGCGGCCGGAACTGGTCACGGTCTACGTATACGATTTTAGTGGGAAAGGGGACAGGCTTTGACAGAAAAAAAGATCAAACGGATCTTCGGTGTTGATCTGGGAACCACTTACTCCTCCATTGCCTATGTGGATGAATACGGCAAGGCCGTAATCATCCCCAATGCGGAAAACGAACGGGTGACGCCGTCGGTGGTTTTTTTTGATGAAAGCACGGTTGTGGTCGGCGAGGTGGCCAAGGAAAGTGCCAAGCTGTATCCCAATGAAGTGGTCAGCTTTATCAAGCGGTCAATGGGAGAGCCCAATTTTATATTTGAATACGGCGGCGAGCGCTACAGGCCGGAGGAGATTTCAGCCTACGTGCTCAAAAAACTGGCCCAGGACGCCCAGCAGCACCTGGGAGAAACCATTTCCGACGTGGTGATTACATGTCCGGCCTATTTCGGCATCAACGAAAGGGAAGCCACCCGCAAGGCCGGCGAGATCGCGGGGTTTAACGTCCGTCAGATCATCAACGAACCCACCGCCGCAGCCATCGCCTACGGGTCCCTGGACACCACCCAGAACCGCGTCGTCCTGGTATACGATCTTGGCGGGGGCACCCTTGACGTCACCATGATCGATATCCGCAAGGAATCCGTGGAAGTCATCTGCACGGGCGGGGATCACAATCTCGGGGGCAAGGACTGGGATGACCGGATCGTGGCCTACCTGGTGGAAAAATTCCAGGAAGAAACCGGCATTACCGAAGACATTCTCGATGATCCGGACACCTGGCAGGATCTGCAGTTGTCTGCGGAAAAAGCAAAGAAGATTCTCAGCCAGCGGCCCAAAACTCCGGTTTCAATCACCCATGGCGGCAAACGGGTCAAACTGATGCTGGAGCGGGAAAAATTCGAGGAAGTCACCGAGGATCTGCTGGTGCGGACCGTGGATTTTACCAGGGACATGCTCGAGGCTGCCGGGCAGAAGGGCTACACCCGGTTTGATGAAATCATCCTGGTGGGCGGGGCAACCCGGATGCCGCAGGTATCTGAAAGGATCGAAAAGGAATTCGACATAGCACCCAAGGTTTTTGATCCAGACGAGGCCGTGGCCAAGGGCGCGGCCATCTACGGGTGGAAGCTGGCGTTAAACGATGACCTGATCCGGCGGATATCGGAAAAAACCCAAAAGACATTTGACGGTTCCGGGAATCTTTCCGAAATGATGGACACCAGCCAGATCACCACCCGGGATTTCCAGGAAGCCGCCCGGGAGTTGGCCGAGGATACCGGCTATGCCCTGCCCTCGGTTGAAAACGCCATGCTCCGGGTTAAAAACGTCACGTCAAAAAGCTTCGGAGTGGTGGCCCACAACCCATCAGGCAAGGAAATCGTGTTCAACCTGGTGCTGCGCAACACCACGGTTCCGGTCAATGTGGTGAAAAAATTCTACACCGCAGTGCAGAATCAGAAAACCGTTCTCATCCGGACCATGGAAAGCGAGACCAGCAGCATTGAAATCCCCCTGGAACACGCAACAGAAATCAAGACGGCTGTTTTGCACCTGCCGCCGAATCTGCCGGCTGACCTGCCCATTGAAATCACCTTTGACTTAAATGACGAGGGCCGTCTTCACATCACTGCCCTGGAAACCGGCGAGTACAGAAAAGTCCAGGTGGAGGTGGACACCGCTTCGGTAATCGGCGGTGAGGAATTTGAAAAGGCCAAACAGCGATCACAGAACCTGGTGGTGCATTGACAATCACAGGCACTGACAATCTCCCGGCAAACATAACACCAAGGCATATCTGACAGGGCTATGGAACGCGAAAATTTCTACCTTCTACTCGAACTCCCCTGTGATCCGCCGGAAACTGATGTACGGGTCATTGAAGACGCCATTGCAAAAAAGCAGTCCGAATGGAGCCGCCTTCGCAATCATCCAACAAAGGGACTGCACGCCCAGAAATGCATCAACCTGATTCCTGAAATCCGCCGGGTGATGACCGACGAAGCACTGCGGGCCAAAGAGGCCGAAGCCGCCCGGGAAATCTCGGCCAGGGACAAGCAGGACAAGTACCCTGAAATCGACCGCCACATCGATATCCTTATGGGCAAGGGGCATATCACCCCGGAAGAGGTCCACAAGCTGTCCAAGGTCCACGGCCTGAACCAGGGCGAAATCCAGGGACGGATTGCCGCGCGCAAAAACCAGAAATACAACCGCGTCGACCAGCAGATCACTCTCCGGATGGCCAAGGGCTTTCTCACGGAATCGGAAGTGGAGCAAATTGCCAAGCGCAATTCAGTGAAAGTCGATGAAGTGCGCAAGCGGGTTCGATGCCCGATCAAAAAAAACGGAGGGGACAAGGACATCACTCCCCCCAGGCAGCTGGACCGGTCCCTGGAAAAAACCATCCGGGACAACCTGAAGCTGTTAAACAAATCCTCGCTTTACGATTTTCTGGATCTTCCGGAAAGTGCCGATCTGCAAACCCTCCAGAATGCGGCGTCCCAAAAGAAAAAGCAGGTTGCCCGCGCCAGCAAGAAAGACGCCGTGGCCACGGCCAGCAACACCCTGGCCGGCCACTGCATGACCCTGTTTAAATCCGATGAAACCCGCAATGCCTATGATGTAAGCCTGGCCCGGGCAAAACTGGCCGAGCTTGACTCAGATATTGACATTGCGGGTATCAACGGCAAAATCCGCCCGGAATATTACGATATTTTGATTCAAAAAGGCATTGAGTTCGGCATGGAAAAACACGAGGCCGAACAGTATATCCGGGATTACTGCCGCAGGAAAAAATGGAGCATAGAAATGGCGCCCAAAAAACGGCGCCGGATGCTCATGATCGCGGCCGCGGCCGTGGCAGCGGTCGCTGTGCTGATCACCGCCGGGATGGTTGTTTACAATATCCAGCAGGACCGGGCCCGGCAGGCCGACTTTGACCGGCTGATCACCCGGGTGGAAGACGAATCCGGGCCTTCGGAAAAAATGGATCTTCTGGAAAAATTTCTGCAGGCCCATGCCGGAGACGAAAATTACACCCGGTTCACAGATGAGGTGCGCAAGCGGCTCGACAGACTTGCCGGGCGCGCGGCACAGCTACGGTATGATCAAACAGTCGATAAGATTCAGACCCTTGAACAGCAGGACAAATACGAACAGGCCATTGACCGCCTGGATCGGTATCTTCAATCCGATCCTCCGAAAAAACTGGCTGACAAAGCCGGAAAAAAAATCGCGGATCTGGAAAACCAGATTGAAAAAAAGAATTTCCAGGCCCTTGAAGATCTGATGCTTTCGGGCAGCGCCAAAGAAAAAATGCAGGCCATTGACCGGTATCTGGAAAAATACCCGAACGGCGCCCATAGGGAAGCGGTCCGGAACATGGAATCGGATATGAGCGGGGAGTATTATATTTATGTCAAAAATGCCCTGGAGCGCTGCGAATCCGATCAGGACTGGAAGGCATGTGCCGATCTCTGCACAGATTACCTTACCCGTTACGACAACTCCTATGCAGATCAATTAAAAGGCCGTCTGACGGAATACCGGGAAAAAATCAAGCAAACCCGGATGCTGGCGGCACTGAAAAAAAAGGCCGGACAGCACGGCACCGATTATGACAAGGCCATTGATGTTTACAAGGATTTTCTCGATGCCTATCCGGACTCCCCTCTGGCTGAAAAAGCGAAAAACGAAATTTCCCGCCTCCGGGAAATGAAAAAAAACCGCAAAGCCCAAAGCACCCGGCAGCGTTTTCGCAGCCTGCTGGCGCAAAGCAGCGACCGGTTCACGGAAAAAAGGCGGGGCGTGGTCACGGATTCACGCACCGGGCTGATGTGGCAGCTTCTGGATTCCGCCATGGCCGGAGAGGGTCAATGCCTGACCTACGAAGAAGCCGGCGAGTACGTGGAAAATTCCGAAACCGGCGGGTACACGGACTGGCGGCTGCCAACGGCAGAGGAGCTTGCCGCCATTTACAAGGAACCGCCCTATTTCCCGGTTATGGAAGAAAAATGGTACTGGACCGCGGACAGTTATTCGAGCTATTCAGATGGGTGGCGCCGGATCGTGGACACCATCGACAACCAGCCCGGTTCTGACTGGCGGGTTGAGCGCCGGGACTCCAAACAATGCGGTACAGTACGGGGAGTTCGAAAACCATAAATTTCCATAAATTTCCTGTTGACAAGTCCAGGGATTTTTTTTATGGTCAGAGCTTATTTCAAAGGGGCTGTAGCTCAGCTGGGAGAGCGCATGACTGGCAGTCATGAGGCCAGGGGTTCGAATCCCCTCAGCTCCACCATTTTGCATACAATAAACCGGCAGGCGGCAAGGCGTGCCGGTTTTTTATTGCCCTGAACGCTGAACATGATTCACTTAAAAAAATACCCTTTATTATTTTTTTGATCGTTTTTATTGACAAACGGCACTTTAAAATCCTATAGATAAAGAAAACGGGCAATCCGGCAAAAGGTTGCCGGAAGCATTGCCATCCGGGAAAAAACCGATATCCAAAATCGGTCAGAACATTTACAGACAATATTAAAACCGTGATTTTCGCTTAACGCTGCAACGTCCGCATCATGAAAACGGCAAATGGACAAAGGCAGGGTTGCCTGCCCAAACTTCCAGTTAACGGTAACGGAAAATAAAGACATTTTCAAACAACAAACAAAACCAGAAAAAGATTGCTGCAAAATCGTTGCCTGCAGCTTTTTGCATCCGCACCGCGCATAGAACCAAGGAGACAATATGAGCACAGAAATCGAAACCTACAAGGCCAAACATCCCATCCGGGTGGTCACCGCCACCTCCCTTTTTGACGGCCATGACGCGGCCATTAACATCATGCGCCGGATCCTTCAGGACACCGGCGCAGAAGTCATTCACCTGGGCCATAACCGCTCAGTGGCCGAAATCGTCAATGCCGCCATTGAAGAAGATGTCCAGGGCATCGCCATTTCCAGCTACCAGGGCGGTCACATGGAATTTTTCAAGTACATGCACGACATGCTGGCTGAAAAAAACGCCGGGCACATCAAAATTTTCGGCGGCGGCGGCGGCGTTATCGTACCCGATGAAATCCATGAACTGGAAGAATATGGCATCACCAAAATCTATTCCCCGGCAGACGGCTCCAAAATGGGCCTGCAGGGAATGATCAACCACATGATGTCTGAGATGGACTTTTCCACAGTGGAGCCCGGCAGCCTTGACGCGGGCGGCGTGGACCGGGAAAACCCCTTTGCCATCGCCAGGGCCATTTCGGCCGCTGAACTGGCCCTGGCTGAAAACAACGGGCAAATCGAGGCCCTGCGCAAACAGATCAAGGCAAAGGTCCCTGACCGGAAAATTCCCATTATCGGGCTGACCGGAACCGGGGGGGCCGGCAAGTCCTCGCTGACAGATGAACTGGTGCTGCGCCTGCTCTACGACAACCCGGACCTGCACATCGGCCTGCTGTGCTGCGACCCGTCCCGGCGCAAAACCGGCGGTGCGCTTCTGGGCGACCGGATCCGGATGAACGCCATTGACACCCCAAGGGTGTATCTGCGCAGCATGGCCGTGCGCCGTACCAGTTTTGAACTGCCCATGGTGCTGCCCGATGCCGTGGAAATTTTAAAAGCCGCCAATACGGACCTGATCATCATAGAAACCGCAGGCATCGGCCAGGGGTCATCCAACATCTTTGATTTAACCGATGTGTCGGTCTATGTGATGACCAGCGATTACGGCGCCTCCACCCAGCTGGAAAAAATCGACATGCTCGATTACGCAGACCTTGTGGTCATCAACAAGTTTGACAAGCAGGGAAGCGAGGATGCGGTCCGCGACATCCGAAAGCAGGTACAGCGGAACCGCAAGGCTTTTTCGCAAAAGCCCGACGATATGCCGGTGTTCGGCACCATTGCCGCCCGGTTCAACGACGACGGGGTCACGGCCATGTATAGCTACCTGCTGGAGGTGGTGGCGGAAAAAACACAGATCCTCTATACCACAAGCCTGCCTGTACCCGATACCAAGGAGTCCTCATCCAAGTCCATCCTGGTTCCGCCCGAGCGCAACCGGTATCTGTCTGAAATCTCCGATACTCTGCACAAATATCACAAGGAAACCCGCAAACAGGCCGATGCCCTGCGCCGGGCCTGGCACCTGGAACAAACCGCTGAAACCCTTGAACAGGGCGGGCTCTCCGGAGATACCCAGGCCCTGCTCGACCGACTCAAACAAGAAATCGAGGCCGCAAAAAACCATATAACCCCGGAGACCAAAAGCCTTACCCAGCAATGGCAGCAGATTGAGCAGGATTTTTCCGGCGATGATTACGTCTACCACGTCCGGGGCCGGGAAATCCGTGTGCCGCTGTATACCGAATCACTGTCCCGGTTAAACATCCCCAAAATCGCCCTGCCCAAATTCAAGGACCCGGCGGAAATCTACACCTGGATGCGCCGGGAAAACGTTCCCGGCCGGTTTCCCTTTACCGCCGGGGTCTATCCCCTGAAACGAAAAGACGAGGACCCCACCCGGATGTTTGCCGGCGAGGGCAATCCGGAGCGCACCAACCGCCGGTTCCGGCTGCTCTCGGAGCACTCCCCGGCCAAGCGGCTGTCCACGGCCTTTGACTCGGTGACCCTTTACGGTTTTGACCCGGACCCCCGTCCGGATGTTTACGGAAAGGTGGGCACCTCGGGCGTGAGTGTCTGCAACATCGAGGATGTCAAAATTCTCTACAGCGGCTTTGACCTTGCCGCTCCGAGCACCTCGGTGTCCATGACCATCAACGGCCCGGCCCCGATTATGCTGGCCATGTTTTTCAATACCGCCATTGACCAGCAGATTGAAAAATTTGAAACCGAGCAGGGCCGCAAGCCCGATGACAAGGAAGCCGCGGAAATCCGCGACAGCGTGATCTCCAGCATCCGGGGAACGGTTCAGGCCGATATCCTAAAAGAAGACCAGGGCCAGAACACCTGTATTTTCTCCATTGATTTCGCCTTAAAGATGATGGGCGACATCCAGCAGTATTTTATCGAGAAAAACGTACAGAATTTCTATTCCGTGTCCATATCCGGCTACCATATTGCAGAGGCCGGGGCCAACCCCATCTCCCAGCTGGCCTTTACCCTGGCAAACGGCTTTACATATGTGGAATACTATCTGTCCCGGGGCATGCCCATTGACAGTTTTGCCCCCAACCTTTCCTACTTTTTCTCCTCTGGCATGGACCCGGAATACAGCGTGATCGGCCGGGTGGCCAGGCGAATCTGGGCAGTTGCCATGAAGGAAAAATACGGGGCGGACGTGCGCTCCCAGATGCTCAAATACCATATCCAGACCTCGGGGCGGTCGCTTCACAGCCAGGAAATCCAGTTCAATGATATCCGCACCACCCTCCAGGCCCTGTATGCCATCTATGACAACTGCAACAGCCTGCATACCAACGCCTATGACGAGGCCATCACCACCCCGTCTGCCGAGGCCGTGCGCCGCTCTCTTGCCATCCAGCTGATTTTAAACCGGGAATACGGCCTGACCAAAAACGAGAACATGAACCAGGGAAGCTTTATCATCGAGGCCTTGACCGACCTGGTGGAAGAGGCCGTGCTGGCCGAATTTGACCGGATCACCTCCCGGGGCGGGGTCCAGGGGGCCATGGAGCGCGGCTACCAGAGAAGCAAGATCCAGGATGAGTCCATGTATTACGAGCACCTCAAGCATACCGGGGATATGCCCATCATCGGGGTTAACACCTTTCTGCCCGCTGAAGGCGAGGAAGAAGACGCCATGGGCGATCTGGAACTGGCCCGGGCCACAGAGGAGGAAAAACAATCTCAGCTTGAGCGTTTAAATACCTTTATTGAAAAAAACCGGGAATACAGCCCGGAGGCTTTGCAGCGCCTGAAAGACACGGTGCTTTCCGGCGGCAATATTTTTGCCGAGCTCATGGACACGGTTCGGGTCTGCTCCATCGGCCAGATCACCGAAGCCCTTTACGAAGTGGGCGGGAAATACCGCAGAAACATGTAAAACAGATTTGATTGCAAGCGGCCCAAGCCGGCTGCGGAATTGATGAAAAAAGGAAGGAAAAAGATAAAATGAAAATTCAAACCATCATGGTGGTGGGCGCCGGGCAGATGGGCGGCGGGATTGCACAGACAGCTGCTGCCGCGGGATTTACGGTTTATTTAAACGATATTTCAGAAGAACTTGTCAAAAAGGGCACAGAGGTCATATCCGACAGCCTTGACCGGATGATGAAAAAGGAAAAAATCTCGGGTGCGGACAAATCAGCCATTTTGGAGCGCATCAATCCGGTCACGGGCCTTGAAAAGGCAGCTGAATGCGACCTGGTGGTGGAGGCGGCCGTGGAATCCATGGAAATCAAGGCCAAAATTTTTGCCGAGCTTGACCGGCTGGCACCAAAGCACGCCATTTTGGCCTCCAACACGTCATCGCTGCCCATCACCGGCATTGCCGCCCACACCAGCCGTCCGGAAAAAATCATTGGCATGCATTTCATGAACCCTGTACCGGTGATGAAGCTGGTGGAAATCATCAACGGCCTGGCAACGGATCCGGATGTCACACAGACCGTGCGCGACTGCGCCAAAGCCATGGGCAAAACCCCTGTGGAATGCCGGGATGTGCCCGGATTTGTTTCCAACCGGGTGCTGATGGTCATGCTCAATGAAGCCCTGTGGGAACTCTACGAGGGCGTGGCCACGGCAGAAGGCATTGATACCATCATGAAACTGGGAATGAACCATCCCATGGGCCCCCTGGCCCTGGCCGACTTAATCGGGCTGGATACGGTTCTGGCCATTCTTGAAGTGCTTCAGGACGGCTACGGTGATCCCAAGTATCGTCCCTGCCCGCTTTTGAAATCCTATGTGAGCGCCGGGTGGCTGGGCAGAAAAACCGGAAAAGGCATTTACGACTATCGGTAACAGGCAACCCAATCCGACACCGGTTTGTATCACCAAACCCTTTTTAACGGAGGTTTTCGATTATGGCCTATGAAACCATTAAAACCGAAGTCAGCGAAAACATCGGGTTTATCACGTTCAACCGCCCCGATCATTTAAACACCTTCAATTCCACTTTGGCCCGGGAGTTTAGCCAGGCCCTGGAAGCCTTTGAAAACGATACAGAAGTGCGGGTCATAGTGGTGGCCGGCCAGGGCAAGGCCTTTTGTGCCGGCATTGACGTAAACGAACTTTCCGGCAAGCAGAACCTGGACTACTACCGCTGGGTCAAACAGATGGAAGAAATGAGCCTGCGCATCGCTGACATGGGGACCCCGGTAATTGCAAGCGTGCAGGACCTGGCCGTTGCAAACGGCATCGGCGTGGTGGCTTCGGCCGACCTGGCCGTGGCCGCAGAAGGCGCCCGGTTCGGCGCCACGGCCGTAAACGTCGGGCTTTTCTGCATGGGTCCGGCCGTTGCCCTGTCCCGGAACCTGGGGCGCAAAAAAGCCCTGGAACTGGTGATCACCGGAGAGATGATCACAGGCGAGGAAGCCTGGCGCATCGGTCTTGTCAACAAGGTGGTGCCCAAAGATCAACTGGAAGAAGAAACCCTTTCCCTGGCCCGCAAAATTGCCGGCAAAAGCCCCCTTGCCGTGCAACTGGGTAAAAGATCCTTTTATCAGATGGAAAACCTTGAGTATTCAAGGGCCTATGAAATGGCCAACAATCATTTTGCCATGCTCTGCAGCACAGAAGATGCCCACGAGGGCGTGGACGCGTTTTTAAACAAACGCAAGCCCGAATGGAAGCTTCGCTGATTTTCAATCAGCGCTTCATGTAATTTTGTCGTTTGTATACGGACTCGTGCAGGATCAGCTTTTTTTGACTTTTTTTAAACACTGTTTGCAGCAGCAACAAGAATTTTTAATACAAAGCAACGTCTTGCACGATTTCAAGCCGTTCACCCGAAACAAAATCAGAACAACACAGGAGGAGACCCCGAATGGCACTGGAGAACATTTACAAGGAAGTCATGGCAGTCAACACCACAGATGACATGACCAAGCGCCGGGAAAAAGCAAAGGCGCTATTCGAAAAGCTCAACCACATGGAGCTGCCGAGCCATTTCAACTGGGCAGAGGAAATCCTGGAAGGGCTGCACGTAAAAGAACGCGGTGATCAGCCGGCCCTGCAATGGGCGGACATGACCAACGGAGAACAGCGCACCTATACTTACAAGCAGCTGGCCGAAGAAGGCAACCGGTGCCTGAATTTCCTCCGCAAGCACGGCATTGAGCAGGGCCAGAACATGTACATGATGATCCCCATTGTGCCGGAAACCTGGTTTGCCACCCTGGCCTGCCTCAAGGGCGGATTGATCAATGTGCCCACGGCCACTTCCATGACCGTGCGGGAACTGCAGTTCCGGTTTGAAAACTATGCCCCGGACAGCATTGTGGCAGAGGAAACCGCGGCCGCGGCCATTGACGAGGCCCTTGCAGAAACCGGTGCCCAGCCCAAGGTCAAAATCGTTTTGGGCAAAAAAGACGGCTGGATCAGCTACAGTGAACTGGCCAACGAATCGGGCTCCGCCGAAGGGGCCAAAATCAAAAAAGACGACGTACTGATCTGCTTTTTCACCTCGGGCACCACCGGGCTGGCCAAGCAGGTGGGGCAAAGCGCCACGTCCTATCCCATCGGGCATCTGTCCTCAGCCGTGTTCATCGGCATCCGTCCGGGCGAGGTACATCACAACCTGTCAGCCCCGGGCTGGGCCAAATGGGCCTGGAGCAGCTTTTTCGCCCCGTTGAACGTGGGCGCCATCGTGGCGGGCTTTCATTTCACCGCCCTGGATCCCAAGACTTATCTCGATTATGTCTCCAAGTTCAAGGTCGCCACCTTCTGCGCCCCGCCCACGGCATGGCGGGCCTTTGTGGGTCTCGACCTGGGCCAGTTTGACTTCTCCCGCCTGAGATCTTCGGTGAGCGCAGGCGAACCGCTGAATCCGGAAGTTATCCAGCAGTGGAAAAAACACACGGGCACGGAAATCCGGGATTTCTACGGCCAGACCGAATCCACGGCCATGATCGGCAACTCGCCCTGGATGGAAGGCAAAATGCGCCTGGGCTCTTTTGGAGAACCCTCATTCATGCACGATATCACCCTTGCCGATGACGAGGGCAACGAGATCACCAAACCCGAGGAAGTCGGCCACATCGTCGTGCGCCTGGACCGTTGGCGGGCCATCGGCCTGTTTACCGAATACATCGGCAACCCGGAAAAAATGAAAGAGGTTTTTGTCAACAACTTCTACTACACCGGCGACCGGGCCTATTTTGACGAAGACGGCTACTGGTGGTTTGTGGGCCGGGCCGATGACGTGATCAAATCCTCGGACTTCCGGGTGGGCCCCTTTGAGGTGGAAAGCGCCTTAATCGAGCATCCGGCCGTGGCCGAGGCCGCAGTGGTGGGCAGCCCCGATCCCAACCGCTACCAGCTGGTCAAAGCCTTTGTGATCCTCTCGCCGGGCTATGAACCCTCCCGGGACCTGGCTCTGGAATTGTTCCAGCACACCATCAACATCCTGGCCAAGTTCAAAATCCCCAGGATCATAGAATTTGTCACGGAAGTGCCCAAGACCATCAGCGGTAAGATCCGGCGCATTGAGCTGCGGGAAGGCGAAATCATCAAAAAGAACAAGGGAGAGGAAAAGGCCAAAAACGAATATTATTACCATGAGTTTCCCGAGCTGAGCTCCAAGAAAAAAGACTAAACCACAAAAAGGAGGGGAAGTATGAAGGAACAGCTGTACAAAAAAGAACTGCGCAACACTGTGCTGTTCGTGGTCCTTTTGTTGCCCTTAGGGCACTTTGCGCAATTTTTCAAACTGTTTCCGTCCCTGCAGGGAGGCTCCCTATGGGGATTTCCGGTACATTACATTGTTCCCATCCTGGTGGGATGGTTCGGCCTGCTCATCCTGGCCATTATCATGGCCGTGGTGCTCAACAAGTTCGACGATGAGATGGATGAATATACCAGCTCGCTTGAGGACAAAAATTCCGGAGACACCGTCTAAATCAGGAGGGGAATATACATGGAAGCAACCGAATTTGTATTGCCGAGCATGTGGATGGGCATTGCTGTTGTGGTCATCCTGTTTGCCATCTTCTACTATGTGGGCTGGTGGGCAGCCAAAAAGACCACCAGTGAAGAAGACCTCTATGCGGCCGGATTCTCCATCGGCCCTGTTGCCAACGGTTTGGCCATGGGTGCCACCTGGGCGAGCCTGGCCACGTTTATGGGTGTGATCGCCCTGATCTACAAACTCCAGGCGCCGTTTGTGTATTTGTGGATCCAGTGGGCCCTGTCCATTCCTTTGCTGACCCTGCTTTACGGCACGTGTCTGCGGCGGATGAAGGCCTTTACGCCGGCCTCGTTTATCAAGGTGCGCTACGGAAATGAGGCGGCCATTGTCATCATTATCTGGATGTGTCTGAGCATGGTCATGTACGCCCTGGGCCAGATGATCGGTCTGGGCATGGCCTTTGAAGTGCTCTTCGGCCTGCCCTACAAATACGCCCTGGTCATCGTGGGCATTGCCACCATCGGGTTTATCACAATGGGCGGCATGTACGGGGCCTCTTATAACGCGGCATTCCAGATGGTTGTCATGATCATTGCCATGGTGGTTCCCATGAGCGCGATCATGAAGGCCATGGGGTCTTCGGGCTGGTGGTTTCCGCCCCTGGCCTACGGTGATATGGTGCCCGGGATGCTCAAGCAGATACCGGAATTTTTTGACATGAAATACGACTACCGGTGGTATTTCGCACTGATTCCGGCATTTACCATGGGCCCCATTGCCCTGCCCCATCTGGCCATGCGCGTGTTTACCTCCTCGAGCATCAAAAGCGCCCGCTGGTCTGTTGTGTGGTTTATCCTGTTTCTGGGACTGCTGTTTTCCGGGGCCTACACGGCCGGTTTTGCCGGCAACTATTTCACGGCCATAACCGGTCATGAAATTGCTAAACCGGACCAGACCATTTTGATCCTAAACGTGTTCTACAACCCGGCCATTGTTGCCGCGTTCGTGGTGGGCGGTGCGGTGGCCGCGGGCATGTCCACGATCAACGGCAACCTCATGGCCATTGCCGGACTGATCGGCGGCGACCTGCTGGGCATTCTGGCCCCGAAAATGCCGGGCAGCAAGAAAATGCGCTGGGGCTATCTGGCCCTGGGTATTGCCGGCATCATCACCATCCTGCTGGCCTTCAGCCCGCCGCCGTTTCTGGTCACCAGCATTCTCTGGGCATTCGGGCTTCTGGCCACTGCAGTGAGCCCGAGCATTCTGCTGGGGGTCTGGTGGAAACAGGCCAACAAGATCGCCATGATCGTTTCCTCGGTAATCTGCGGCATCACCTATATCATCATCTCCCCGCACGTGCTTTCAAACATTGTTGTGGGAAAGGGCCTGGTGGCCGCACTGGGCATGTCCGGGGCCATGGTCACCGTGCCCCTGTCGTTTGCCTCGTTTATCATCCTGTCTTTTCTCTTTAACAAGATGCAGATGGCAGCACCGAGCCTTGAAGACAAAAAAATGATCGACCGGATCCACGGCTGGGGCATTGACTATGAGGAGGCCAGATACAACGGCGTTGCCATGCCCGTTGTACTGGTGATTCTAAGCGCAATTGTATTCTACTGGGGCATCCAGCCCTGGTAGGCGGCAACAGCAATTGAAACCTTAACTGAAAACAGGCAGGAGAAGGGTAAAAATGCCTTTCTTCTGCCTGTTTTTGTGGTTATTATAACTTTAAAGAGCCTGTAAAAAGTTTTTTTACAGGCAGTGTTAAGTGTTAAGTAAAATCAAAAAGTTATTTTTTTATTGTTTGGTGATTACAGATGAAAAACCCCGAATCCCAAAAAATACTTACCAGGAGTCAGGATGAACTACCCGTCGGCCATGCAGGCCGTGCTCAGGCTTGATGAAAGCGTATATCCGGCCATTATGGCGGAAAACCGAACAGTGTGCTACTGCGTGGTCAACATATTGGTTTTCGGAATTCTCCACGCTCTTTTTTCCCTGTATTTCAGCAGCTCCATGATGGCCGGCAGCCCGGCGGCTGAACCCCTGCCACCGGCCTCCAGGGTGACCATCATTCTGGTGGGCGTGGTTGTGGCCTTTTTCATGCATGCGGGGGCAGCCATGTTTTTGTGGGTATTTTCCCGGGGCATCGGGGGAAACACATCGTTTTTTCCGGTTTATTTCAACCTGGGCATCTCGTTTATCGGCCTGTGGCCCCTGGCGCCGGTGCTGGCCGCCGTGCAGTCCGGTATCAACGGCACAGCTGTGCTTTTATTGCTGTTTCTGGCATCCGTCTACGCACTGGCCGTGATCCTGTTTGGCACCAAGAGCGCCTCCGGGCTTTCCATGGTCCGGATGTCCACGGCCATGGCCGTTACCATCATATTTGTGACCTGTTTTCTTTACTTATGGTTATAAAAAATGTCTGAATCCTTTGAATACAACCGGCTGCTGCAGCACACCACAAATGCGGATCCTCCCCTGGGCCACAGCATCGATTTCCAGGAAAGCCTGAAAAATCTGGTCAGCGCGGTGGCCGATATTTTTGACGCAAAGGCCTGCCTGATATGCCGGCTGGATCCTTTGAAAACCGAAACCCGGGTCCTTGCTGCCGCGGGCCTTGAGAAAAGCACCGAAAAAATCATCGAAATGCCTGAAACTGCAGACATCCCTGAACTGCGCCGGCACGAGCCCGTCTTTATCGAAAACGCCGCCGCAGACATTCGGGTTTCCGGTCTGTTGGCAGCCGCCGGAGAAAATATCTGTTCTGTCATGGGTCTGCCCTTTTCCGTAGCCCAGGACATGACCATGATCCTGTGGCTCTGCTTTGACCGCGCCTTAAGCAGGGAAGAAACCAATCCCCGGCTCCAAAGGGCCGTGTGCATCCAGGGCGCGGCCACTGTCAAAAATGCCATCCAGCAAACCCGGTACCTGGAAACCTTTCGCAAGATCAGCGCCGCCATTCACCAGGGGGAGCAGGCCGATGATATCCTGAAAACCATTGTGGAAAACATCCAGGAAATCATGGAGGCCCGGGGGTGCATTTACTGGATCGTGGACACCAACTCCTGTGCCATTCACATGAAGGCTACATCCGGATTCCAGATGGAGAATCTGTCCCGGGTGAGCTATGAAATGCTGGAGGAAGTATTTGAGTTTCACGATGAAAAAGATATCTACTTCGAGGATGTGAGAGGCGATCCCAGAATCCCGAGCACAACCACCCTGGGCAAGCAGATGGTCACCTCTATCCTGGGGATTCCCTTTCCCATTGCAGAGCCCTACAGGGGTATTCTGGCGGTCTATTTCAGCCGGCCCAGGCCGCTTTTGGAAAGTGAAATCGAGTTTGTCCGCGCCTCTGGCAGACAGGGCGCCATTGCCCTGCACAAGGCCTTTCGCTATGATGAGAAAATGCTAAAGGCGTTTCGGGAAACCATTGAGGGACTGGTTCTGGCCCTGGAGGCCAAGGACATGTGCACCCACGGTCATTCGTTAAACGTGGCCAACTATGCCCATATGACCGCCATGGAAATGGGCCTGGGAGAAAAAGAGGCCGATACCATCTATCATGCCGGGCTGCTCCATGACATCGGCAAAATCGCCATGGATGACACCATCCTGGCCAACCTGGGCAACCTGATGCCCGGAGACATGGAAACCATAAAAAAACACCCGGTCATCGGCGCTCACATCATCGCCCCCTTATCCTCGCTGGCCAATGTGGCAGACCTGATCCGCAGCCACCATGAACGCTACAACGGCACCGGCTACCCCGAGGGTTTGATCGGGGAAGCCATCCCCATAGGGGCAAGAATTATTGCGGTAACCGACAGCTTTGACGCCATGACCTCCCAGCGGCCCGGCACACAGACGGTGGGTGTGAAAAAGGCCATGGCCCTGCTGCTGGAACAGGCCGGCACCACGTTTGATCCGGAGGTGGTCAGAAGTTTTGTACGGGCCATTGAAAAAAATCCCGATGCGGTCACCCCGTTTACCCTCACCGAGGATTATCTGAGCCAGCACGTCCAGACCTGTACTGACTCGGAAAAACAGGGCTCGCCCCTGGCCAGAATGCTGAAAAAATGTGTACCCGGCTTTTAAACAATCACTGTTTGATGAGCCTGTAAAAAGTCTTTTTTACAGGCAGTGTTAAGTTTTAACTTCAAAAAAGTGGCTGTTAGTGCCTGATTCTATGATTTTCGCATGATGCCGACCCGGTGGCGGTTTGCTCCCTGCTGACCGCTTGCGCGCTCAATGCGACTCGCAAACCACCCCCGGGCCGGCATCATGGCCG